>NZ_JBZSYN010000099.1:0-7143 GCF_058622915.1 Thermohalobaculum sp.
CCAGCGCCACCTCCCAGTCCGCCTCGGTCATCTTCGTGGACATCGCCGACCCTCCATTCCAGTCGGCAATCCATGAATCAGACAAATCGATCCGCGTGAATCCTCAAACCGTTACCTGAGTCAATTCGTCCACACGGCCTAGAAAAGCCTCTCCGGCGTCTTTCAGAAAGATATAGCTCACGGAGTTGTTCGGAAGTCATTCGATTCGATCCTGTCAGGCCATCAATAAAGGCCAATGACGCAAAAAATGATCTATCTGTGCGGATGTCGTCAATTAGGGTCTGTAACTCAGATCGCTCTGCTTCCGAAAGAACAACATCTTTCCTTGGTCTGTTTGGATTGTCTTGTGACAACTGCTCAAGGAGAAGTTGCGAAAGCAATTGGATGAGACGCGCGCGTTTGGAATCAACAACAGGCTTTGGCGTGTAGATTGGGAGCTTCATCGAATCTCACCTCTGAAACTTCTTATACCTGATCCGCCTGGGCAGCACCGCGTCCTCGCCCAGGCGGCGGACCTTGTCGGCCTCGTAGTCCTCGAAGTTGCCCTCGAACCATTCGACGTGGCTGTCGCCCTCGAAGGCTAAAATGTGCGTGCAGATGCGGTCAAGGAAGAAGCGGTCGTGGCTGATGACCACGGCGCAGCCGGCGAAGTCCACCAGCGCGTCCTCGAGCGCGCGCAGGGTCTCGACGTCGAGGTCGTTGGTCGGCTCGTCGAGCAGGAGCACGTTGCCGCCGGATTTCAAGAGCTTGGCCAGATGCACCCGGTTGCGCTCGCCGCCCGAGAGCTGGCCGACCTTCTTTTGCTGGTCGGAGCCCTTGAAGTTGAAGGCGCCGCAATAGGCGCGCGCGTTCATCTCGGCATCGCCAAGCCTGAGCACGTCGACGCCGCCCGAGATCTCCTCGAACACGGTCTTGGCGCCGTCGAGCGCGTCGCGCGACTGGTCGACATAGGCCAGTTCCACCGTGTCGCCGTAGTCGATCGTGCCCTGATCGGGCTGCTCCTGCCCGGTGAGCATGCGAAACAGCGTGGTCTTGCCGGCGCCGTTGGGGCCGATCACGCCGACGATGCCGCCCGGAGGCAGCGAGAAGGTCAGGTCGTCGATCAGGAGGTTGCCGCCATAGGCCTTGGCGAGCTGGGCGACCTCGATGACGCGGCTGCCCAGCCGGGCCCCGCGCGGGATGATGATCTGGGCGCGGCCGACGCGCTCGCGCTCGGAGTGCGAGGCGAGCTCGTCATAGGCGCTAATGCGGGCCTTGGACTTGGCCTGGCGGGCGCGCGGCGACTGGCGGATCCATTCGAGCTCGCGCGCAAGGGTGCGCTGGCGCGCCTTGTCCTCGCGCGCCTCGTGCTCGAGCCGCTTGGCCTTCTGCTCGAGCCAGGAGGAGTAGTTGCCCTGCCAGGGGATGCCGCGGCCGCGGTCGAGCTCGAGGATCCAGCCGGTGATCTCGTCGAGGAAGTAGCGGTCGTGAGTGACGATCAGCACGGTGCCGGGATAGGCGATCAGGTGGCTTTGCAGCCACAGGATGGTCTCGGCGTCGAGGTGGTTGGTGGGCTCGTCGAGGAGCAGCATCTCGGGGCGCTCGAGCAGCAGCCGGCACAGCGCGACGCGGCGGCGCTCGCCGCCCGAGAGCGTGTCGACGGCGGCTGTGTCGGGCGGGCAGCGCAGCGCCTCCATGGCGACGTCGACCTGGGCGTCGAGGTCCCACAGGTCCTCGGCGTCGATGCGGTCCTGCAGCGTGGTCATCTCGGCCATCAGCTCATCGGAGTAGTCCTCGCCGAGCCTGGCGGCGATCTGGTTGAACTGCTCGACCAGGGCGAGCTTGTCGGCCACGCCCTCCATGACGTTGCCGCGCACGTCCTTGGCGGCGTCGAGCTCGGGCTCCTGCGGCAGGTAGCCGACGCGGACGCCCTCGGCCGCCCAGGCCTCGCCGGTGAAGTCGGGGTCGAGCCCGGCCATGATGCGCAGGAGCGAGGACTTGCCCGAGCCGTTGACGCCGACGACGCCGATCTTCACGCCGGGCAGGAAGGACAGGCGGATGTTCTCGAACACCTTCTTCGGCCCGTAGGCCTTGGTGAGGCCATCCATGTGGTAGACGTACTGCACAGCCATTGCGCGCCTGCCTCTCGGGGTGCGGGTGACGGGTCGGGCGGTGATTTAGCGGCTTGGCCGGCCGGGCGCAACGCGCCCGCGCGGGGGCGGACTGAGCGGGCTCAGTCGGCTTCGGCTTGCTCGGCCTCGGCGCGGTCGGGGCGCACGGTGCGCAGGACCGAGAGCACGAAGAAATAGAGCGAGGCGGCGACCCACAGCCAGAACACCGCCGGCGAGGCCTCGAGCGCCTTGCCCGAGTCGGGGTCGATCAGCACCAGCCGGAACGAGGTGGCGGCCCACAGCACGGTCATGGGGATGGTGGTGCGCCGCCAGTCCTTGACCCGGAAGGGGTGCACGTATTTCCACGGCACGAAGGTGAGGATGCAGCAGACCACGATCACGGAGAGGTTCAGCCACGGGTTGGTCTGCAGCACGTGGAAATAGAGCACGACCAGGTTCCACAGCGCGGGGAAGCCGACGAAGTAGTAGTCGTGGCTCTTCACCCCGGTGTTGGCGAAGGTGTAGAGCGAGACCGCCATGATGGCGGCCGCGGCGGGCACCTCGAAGCCGGGCGGCACGAAGCCGAACCAGTAGATCATCATCGCCGGCACGGCGACGTAGTTGAAATAGTCGATGACGTTGTCGAGCGTGGTGCCGTCGAACTGCGGCGTCACCTCGCGCACGCGCATGTGCCGCGCCAGCGTGCCGTCGATGCCGTCGACGAACAGCGCCAGCCCGAGCCAGATGAAGACGCCGACCCGGTCGCCCTGCAGGATCGCGAGCAGCGCCAGGAAGCCCAGCACGATGCCGGACGCGGTGAAGGCGTGCACCGCCCAGGCAGCGGCGACCTGCTTGCGGTGATGTTCGCCCGGGCGCTCGTCCAAACCGTCTCTCCCGTTGCCCTCCTCGGGAAGAGGGGACTCTACCGCGTCGGGGCGTGCGAGGGGAAGTCCCCCTGCGCCGGGGCGCTCGAAGCTGTTGCGCGGAGGGCAGGGAAGTCGTCATGCTCGGCGCGGCGGGATGGCCCGCCGATGGGAGACTCCGCATGACAAGCGCGCCCCGTGACGCAGGAAAAGATCCGCCCAGGCGGCGGTCGGCAAAGCCCTCGAACAAGGCGCACGCCTGCCAGGTCTGCGGCGCCACGGCGCCGTCGCGCGAGCTGATCCGCGCGGCGCTGATCCGGCCCTCGGTGGTGCGCGAAATCCGCAGCACGGGCCTGGCCTGGGACCCGGAGGGCTATATCTGCCGGCCGGACCTCAACGAGTTTCGCAGCCGCTATATCCACGGCCTGCTGTCGCATGGGCGCGGCGAGCTGAGCAATCTCGAGCGCGAGGTGATCGAAAGCCTGCGCGAGCACGAGGTGCTGGCGCGCGACGTCGATACCGAGTTCGAGGGGGCGCTGAGCTTTGGTGAGCGGGCCTCGGACGCGCTGGCCGACTTCGGCGGCAGCTGGAGCTTCATCGGCCTGTTCGCCCTGGTCATGCTGGGATGGATCGCGGTCAATTCCTGGCTGCTGTTGTCGCATGCCTTCGACCCCTATCCCTACATCCTGCTGAACCTGATGCTGTCGTGCCTGGCGGCGCTGCAGGCGCCGGTGATCATGATGAGCCAGAACCGGCAGGAGGCGCGCGACCGGTTGCGCGCGCAGAGCGACTACCGGGTGAACCTCAAGGCCGAGCTGGAGATCCGGCAGCTGCACGAGAAGATCGACCACCTGATCTCGAACCAGTGGGACCGGCTGATGGAAATCCAGGACATCCAGGTCGAGATCATGAGCGAGCTGGCGGAGGCCGGCAAGCGGGCCTGAGCCGCCCCCCGCCATCGCGCGCGGGGCCATCCGAGGGGGCATCCGGGGGGCTATCCGCGGGCCCATCATTGACAGCGGCGCCGATTGACCGACGAATGGCCGGACCTGTCCCGCAGCGGAGCCCGTGCATGTTCCGACCCGGACCCATCGCCTCGCCCGGCCAGCGCGTCGGCCTGCTCGGCGGCTCGTTCGACCCGCCGCACGAGGGCCACGTGCACATCACGCGCTGGGCCTTGCGCACGCTGGGGCTGGATGCGGTGTGGTGGCTGGTCTCGCCGGGCAATCCGCTCAAGCCCGAGGGCCCGGCGCCGCTGCCCCGGCGCGTCACCGCGGCGCGCCGGCTGATGCGCCACCCGCGCGTGCGCGTCACCGACATCGAGGCGCATATGGGCACGCGCTATACGGCGGACACGCTGGCGCGGCTGTCGGAGCGCTACGCGGGCGTGCGCTTCGTGTGGCTGATGGGCTCGGACAACCTGGCCACGTTCCACCTGTGGGAGCGCTGGCAGTGGATCATGACGCACTATCCCGTAGGCGTTCTGGCGCGCCCGGGGCGCGAGGTGCTGGCGGGCCTGTCGCCCGCGGCGCGGCGCTTCGCCCGCTGGCGGCTGCCGCAGCACGCGGCGCAGCTGGTGGCGTGCGGCCCGGCGCCGCGCTGGACCCTGCTGGTCGGGCCGATGTCGCCCGCCTCCTCGACCGCGATCCGGGCGCGGGGCGAGTGGCCCTGAGCCCAGGTGCCGGGGGGCGTGCGGGGTGGCGTGCGGCCCCGCGCCACAGTCCCCCCGGTCACAATGTGCCGCGACGGTGTTGCGCCGAGAGTCGCCATTTGCGATTGTCGGGCGTTCCGAACAGGCGGGAACGGGAGCGGGGGAATGCGCATCACGCGGAGAGGGATTCTCGGCAGCGTCCTGGTTGCGGCCTGCGCGCTGGCGGCAGGGACTGCGGCACCGGCGGGCCGGGTTAGGGCGCCGCTGCCCCCGGTACGGCCCGCCGTTGCGGACCCGCCGGCGGCCAAGCCGGCCGACCCGCCGGCAGACCCGCCGGCCGCCACGCCGGCCCTGGCGCCGCTGCCCGACGCGCCCTCGGGCATTTCGGGCTGGATTGCGGTGGACCTCGACACGGGCGCGGTGATCGACGCGCACAATGCCGACCATGCCTTCGCCCCGGCTTCGGTCTCGAAGCTGCCCACGTCGTTCTACGCGTTCGACCGGCTTGGGCCGGAGCACCGCTTCGTCACCCGCCTCCTGGCGACCGGCCCGGTGGTGGGCGGCGTGCTGCAAGGCGACCTGGTGCTGGTGGGCGGGGGCGACCCCGAGCTCGATACCGACGCGCTCGACCCCCTGGTGAAGGCGCTGGCCAATGCCGGCATCCGCCGCGTCGCGGGGCGGCTGGTGGTGGACGGCTCGGCGGCGCTGGCGGTGCCGGCGATCGACCCGACCCAGCCGGTCGATGCCGCCTATAACCCGGCGCTGTCGGGGCTGTGCCTGAACTTCAACCGCGTGCGCCTGAGGTGGAGCACGCGGGGCGATGCGACCTCGATGCGGGTCTCGGCCCTGGGCCTGCGCCAGGACCCGGTGGTGCAGGGCGTGCGCGTGACGCTTGCCAGCGCGCCGAACGCGCCGCTGTTCAGCCACGATTTCGAGGACGGCGCCGAGGTGTGGCACATCCGCGCCAGCGACATGCAGGGCAAGGGCGCGCGCTGGCTGCCGCTGCGCCGGCCCGGTCTGTATGCCGGCGAGGTGTTCGCCACGCTGGCGGGCAATGCGGGCATCGATATCGGCGACGTGGTCAGGGGGCGGGCGCCTGAGGGCGCGCGCCAGATCGCGCAGATCGAGAGCCACGACCTGCGCCGGATCGTGCGCTCGATGCTGCGCTACTCGACCAACCTCACCGCCGAGATGATCGGACAGGCGGCGACGCGGGCGGATGGCGGGCACCCGCGCTCGCTGGCCGATTCGGCTGCGGCGATGGACGCCTGGGCGGCGCAGGCGGCGGGCTTTGCCGTGGGCGATCCGGGCTTTCGCTTCGTCAACCATTCGGGGCTGTCGGACGACACGCGCGTCTCGCCGCGGCGGCTGGTGCAGCTGATGGTGGCGATGGCGAAGCGCCAGAGGGACAAGGGGGTGCGCTTTCCGCATCTGCCGGGCGGCGTGATCGACCTGCTCGACCGCTACAATGTGGCGGCGCGGAGCGTGCACTACGACTTTCGCAATGTCGAGATCGCGGCCAAGACCGGGACGATGGACTATGTCAGCGGGCTCGCAGGCTTCATCGCCCTGCCCTCGGGGCGGCGGCTGGCCTTCGCGGTGTTCTCCAACGACCTGAGCCGGCGCCACCCCGACACGCGCCGCATCAACCGCGGCTGGATGGCGCGGGCGCGCGGGCTGGAGCGCGCGCTGGTGCGGCACTGGGTGATGTCGCTGAACGGGTGAGAATCGCGGGCCGCGCGCCTATATGGGAGTCGGGGCGGTCCGGCCGCCCGCATCTGGCGGCGTACGACCCGACGGAGGCATGACTTGACCACGGCGCCACGCGCCATCGAGCGCAGATCGACCATCACCTGTCCCGAATGCGGCCATGCCGAGACCGAGGTGATGCCCACCGACGCCTGCCAGTACTTCTATGACTGCAAGGGCTGCGGCGCGGTGCTGCGGCCCAAGCCCGGGGACTGCTGCGTGTTCTGCTCCTACGGCACGGTGCCCTGTCCGCCGGTGCAGGCGGGCGAGGGGTGCTGCTAGGGTCTTCCGGTGAGCTCTATCCGGTGACCTGGCTGGCCGGCAGGTCCGGGCGCCGGGGTGCGGTGAGCGGCCGGCCGGGGATGTGCTCGGCGGCCGCGGCACGCGCAATCGCGGGGCGGGCCTCGAGGGCGGCGAGCAGGTCGTGGAGCCGGGGGAAGGCGTCGAGGCCGGCCAGCACCGGCGCGCCGGTGGGATAGAGCTGCGCCCAGCGCAGGCACGCGGCGAGGTAGATGTCGACCAGCGTCGGGCCGGGGCCGATCAGCCAGCCCTGGGGCGCGAGCTGGCGCTCCAGCAAAGCGCAGTGGCCGGCGAGGCGCGCAGCGAGCCCGGCGCGCAGGGCCGGCACTGCCGCCTCGCTGTCCACATAGCGGCGGCTGTAGAAGGCGGCGCGCAGGTCGGCGTGGACTGTGTTCGAGAGGTAGAACAGCCACTTGAGGAACGCCGCGCGCGCGGGCGGGTCGCCCGCCCCGGGCCCGTCGGCGCCCAGCCGCCCGGTGCGGTCGGCGAG
>NZ_JBZSYN010000100.1:0-3738 GCF_058622915.1 Thermohalobaculum sp.
CCAGCGCCACCTCCCAGTCCGCCTCGGTCATCTTCGTGGACATCGCCGACCCTCCATTCCAGTCGGCAATCCATGAATCAGACAAATCGATCCGCGTGAATCCTCAAACCGTTACCTGAGTCAATTCGTCCACACGGCCTAATGACCGGAAAAAAGGATGACAGCTGTCATGTCGTCTTTGTTTCAACGGGGCGTCCATGGCTAAGGCTCCAAAGACATCTCCGCTCGGCCTCGAGTCCTGATGGTCGAAGATGGGGTCTCTATCGCGATGCACATGGAAAGCATCCTCGCCGTTATGAACCATGAGGTGCTCGGCTCCGCGCAAAGCGTGGCTCGCGCGATTGGGCTTACCGACGAATTGCAGCACAATGAGGCGCTGCTCGACGTGAACCGGAACTGGCCACGGGTCACACCCGTCGCCGAAGCGATCGAGGAAAACGGCACGCCGTTCGTGCTGATGACCGGTTACCGGACCGAGCAGTTTGAAGGCGCGCGCAAGTGGCGTGATAAACAATCCTCTCATCACGACTCTTCGTCGCTCAGCCGGCAGGTTGGGGTTGGCCCTGTTGCGGGTTCGGCCTATCGTCACAAGGTGATCGTCGTGGGTCCGTCGGGACGCTCTCATGACGTCGCTAGGTTCTTTGCCGCGCGGCCCGAGGCAATGGCACAGCGAGTCGCAAAGAAGGAAGCGGGCTTTGTCCGCGTTGCAACCGTCGAGCAGCTGAAGGCCAACGGGCCGATCCTGCTGCGCGGCCGCCATCTTCCGGTCCTGGTGGTCTACGACCGGGGCAGCGTCCGGGCCCTCGACAACCGGTGTCCACATATGGGCTTCCCGCTCGACCGCGGCACGATCGAGGATGGCGTGCTGACCTGCCATTGGCATCATGCGCGCTTCGATCTCGCCAGCGGCTGCACCTTCGACCTGTGGGCCGACGATGTGCCGATCTGTCCGGTCGAACTCCGCGACGGCGAGGTCTGGGTTAAACCGGTGTTCGAGCGACCGGACCCGCAGGCCCACTGGCGCCGGCGGCTCGAGGACGGCATGGCGCACAACCTCAGCCTGCTGATCGGCAAGTCGGTCCAGGGCCTGCTCGATGCCGGCATCGCGCCCGCCGACATCGTGCGGCAGGCCGCGCTGTTCGGCGTCCGCTACCGCGACGGCTGGAGCGTCGGGCTGACGATCCTCGCGGCGCTGGGAAACCTGCTGCCCGCCCTGCCCGAGCAGGAGACCTACCTTGCGCTGTTCCACGGGGTCCGGCGTGTTGCGGCCGACTGTGCCGATGAAGCGCCGAGGCGCGAGCGGACGCCTCTCGAATCGGCGCCGGATATCGCCCAGCTCAAACGCTGGCTGCGGCGTTGGAGCGCCGTGCGCCACCGGGAGGGCGCGGAACGTACCGTGTTGACGGCCATATCCGCCGGCGCCTCGCCGGCCGCGCTTTGCGACCTGCTGATGACGGCCGAGACCGACCGCGTCTATGCGGATGGAAGCCACTCGCTCGACTTCATCAACAAGGCCTTCGAGTGTCTCGACGTGATCGGCTGGGAGAATGCTCAAGCCGTCCTGCCGACCGTGGTCGGCCGGATGGTCGCGGCGCGCGGCGGCGAGGAGGAGACGGAGTGGCGCCAGCCGGTCGATCTGGTGGCCTTGCTCGAACCGATCCTCGACGGGTTGCCGGGGAAGATCGCGGCTGGGCGGAGCGAAGGTCCGTGGCAGGAGCATGCCGCCCTGACCGAGGAACTCCTCGGCGACGATCCGCACCAGATCCTCGATGCCCTCGGGCAGGCGCTGAGCTCGGGAGCGCAGCCGGTCGATCTCGCCCGCTCGACCGCCTACGCCGCCGCCCTGCGCGTCGCGCGCTTCGGCACCGCCAACGAGCATGCCGACTGGGAGACCGCGCACCACGTCTTCACCTACTGCAACGCCGTGCATCAGGCGCTGAAACGGATTGGCGGCGGCATCCTCGGCCTCGACGCCCCGCTCGAGGCCGTGCGCGGAGTCTTCCATGGCGCTATGGCGGTCTACCTCGCGCGCTATCTCAACGTGCCGCCGGCCCGCCTGCCCGGCGAAGGCAGCGACCGGCTCGATGAGCTGCCGGACGCCGCCGGCGCATTGCTGGGCGCGCTCCGCGACGCCTTTGACCGCCAGCGACAGGTGGACGTGGCGGCGCGACTCGTCGCACGCTACTTCCTGCTCGGCCATCCGGCCGAGCCCCTGATCGCAACGCTGGCGCACGTGCTCCTGCGCGAGGACGCAGGATTTCATGCGTTCCAGATGCTCGAGGCCGGTGTGCGGCAGTTCGGCGAATGGGGCCCGGGCGAGCAGGGGCGTCATGTCCTAATCGCCGTCGCCCGCTATCTCGCAGCGCATTCGCCGACCGAGCGGGCCGCTTTTCAAAGCGCCGACATCGCCCGCCGGCTCATCCGGGGCGGCGCGCTTCACGAAGGAGATGTTACCGATTAAGGCCGCCCGCGGCAGCCGTCCCCGGCGGCGATGGAGGCCGTGCGCGGGCTCATCACGCAAAACGACCTCACGGCCAGAGCGGGCGGCGGCGTCGCCGCCACGGTCTATGGCGACCTTTCCGAGATGATCGCGCTGGCATCAGGGGGGCCCAGAAAGCAAGCGACCCCCGGTGCATGGCGCACGGGGGTCAACTGTCAGTGGTTTCGGGGGCAGGATTTGGCTTTGACCGAACTTCGGGCACGCTGGACGCCGCACCGCAGAGCGAAGAAAGACGATTGACCTGAAGCGGAGGTTGACAGATTGATCGTACCTGATCTTGGCCCATCAGAACCTAGCCGCTTCCATCTTCCCGCCGGGGCTCAATATGAGACCGGGCATCGGCAAACCCCGCACGGCGCGACCGGAATATTCACGGTCTGATTTTCGGGTCCGCAGACGATTAACACTGCGGTCTTAGCTGCCTTCAGCCGATTGACAAGTTTTGCCTCCAGTATGCCCATGACCAAACATCGAGGCGAGATGCATCGACTCCAAAGAAGATTGATCCTGAAGTCCGTGCCAGTGACCAGCATGGGCGGCCAAGACAAGAGGACGCCGAGCGGCAGTGTGATTTGCGTGCGGTATTGTCCGTCGAACAGTTTGTCCGACATGAAGTCCATGGTCCAGACATCGTTCATGCCGCAAGCCTGTGCATGGCCCGAACGATACCGACGGGCGCGCCGGCACCGCGTGCGGATCGACAACCCCTCCTCGCTGCAGAGCCGATACAGGCGTTCGTGGTTCACCCTCCAGCCCTCCCACTGCAGCAGGACATGGAGCCGCCGGTAGCCATAGCGCACGCCGCTGGCGGCCAGTTCCTTCAGCCGCATCCGCAGCGCCAACTGCAGATCACGGCGAGACCGGTATCTGTGGGAAGCCCGAAGCCGCTGGCCCGGTATGCCCTGCGTTCCGAGACGGCGTAAGCCTCCTGGAAGGCCAGACGACCTCGTGGCGACGAACGGGCTTCACCACATTCGGCGCAGGTTCGCCTTCTCCGAGGTCAGGTCATCCACCAGGCGCATCAACTTGCCGTTGTCGTCCTCGAGCTAGTTGAGCCGGCGGATCTCGGTCACACCCATCCCGGCATAGACCTTCCTCCATCTAATGGGATGGACGGCTCTCCCTCCCGCTCCGCAGGCTGAGAGCCTGCACCAGGAAGGAGAGCCATCATGACCATCGAGATCCTCGGTATCGACATCGCCAAGAACGTCTTCCAGCTGCACGGCGTGAACCGGTCC
>NZ_JBZSYN010000101.1:0-28761 GCF_058622915.1 Thermohalobaculum sp.
GCGTCGACCGCCTCCTTGTCGCCGTTGACCACGTTGAGGATGCCCGCGGGCAGGCCGGCCTCGATCAGCAGCTCGGCCAGCATCAGCGGCACCGAGGGGTCGCGCTCGGAGGGCTTGAGGATGAAGGCATTGCCGCAGGCGATGGCCGGGCAGAACTTCCACATCGGGATCATGGCGGGGAAGTTGAACGGCGTGATGCCGGCGACCACGCCGACCGGCTGGCGCATCGAGTACATGTCGATGCCGGGGCCGGCATCGGCGGTGAACTCGCCCTTGAGCAGATGCGGCGCGCCGATGCAGAACTCGGCCACCTCGAGCCCGCGCTGCACGTCGCCGCGGGCGTCCGGCAGGGTCTTGCCGTGCTCGGTGGAGAGCGCCTCGGCCAGCTTGTCCATGTCGCGCTGCAGGAGCTGCACGAACTTCATCAGCACGCGGCCGCGGCGCTGCGGGTTGGTCGCGGCCCAGCCGGGCTGGGCGGCGCGCGCGTTCTCGACCGCGGCGCGGACCTCGTCGGCGCTGGCGAAGGGCACTTTCGCCTGCACCTCGCCGGTGGCCGGGTTGTAGACGTCGCCGAAGCGGCCCGAGCGGCCCTGGACGTGCTTGCCGCCGATGAAATGGGTGAGTTCCTTGGCCATCCGTTCCTCCGTGGGTTCGCCCTTTTCGCTGCGCCGGCGCGGGCTTTCAGGGGCTTGTTGCGCCTTTGGGCCCTGAGCGTCAAGGGCCCGGAGAGGGGTTGCCAAGAGCCGCCGCGCTGGCCTTAGATGGCCGGAACGATAAAGCCGGGGAGGGCGGAATCAACGCGCAAGGGCAAGCCGAAGCGTCGGGGGCAATCGTCGCCGAGCGGGTCACCAAGGTGTTCGGCGAGGGCCAGGCCGAGGTCCGGGCGCTGGACGACGTCTCGGTCACCATCCGCGAGAACGAGTTCTTCACGCTCTTGGGCCCCTCGGGCTGCGGCAAGACCACGCTGTTGCGCCTGATCGCGGGGTTCGAGCACCCCACGGCGGGCACGATCATGCTGGAGGGGCGGGACATCTCGCACCTGCCGCCCTACCGGCGCTCGGTGAACACGGTGTTCCAGTCCTACGCGCTGTTCCCGCACATGAGCGTGAGCCAGAACATCGCCTTCGGGCTGGAGATGCTGGGACAACCGCGCGCCCAGATCCGCGAGACCGTCGCCGAGATGCTGACGCTGGTGCGCATGGAGGCGCTCAAGGACCGGCGCACCGACCAGATCTCGGGCGGTCAGCAGCAGCGCGTGGCGCTGGCGCGCGCGCTGGCGCCGCGGCCCAAGGTGCTGTTGCTGGACGAGCCCTTGTCGGCGCTGGACTACAAGCTCAGGAAGGACATGCAGATCGAGCTGAAGCGGCTGCAAGGCGAGACCGGCATCACCTTCATCTTCGTCACCCACGACCAGGAGGAGGCGCTGACCATGTCCGACCGGCTGGCGGTGATGCGCGAGGGCCGGATCCTGCAGGTCGGCTCCCCGCGCGAGATCTACAACCACCCGGCCGAGCGCTTCGTCGCCGACTTCATCGGCGACACCAACTTCCTGACCGCCGAAGTGATCGAGGCCGCGGGCGGCAAGGCGCGGCTGAGGCTTTCCTCGGGGCGCGAGGTCGGCGCGGACGTGCCCGAGGGCATGATGGCGCGGGGCCGCGTGACCCTGGCGGTGCGGCCCGAGCACGCGGAGCTGGCCGGGGATGGAACGGACGGGGGGGCGGATGGCGCGGCGCTGGGTGGCACGCTCGAGAACATCGTCTATGTCGGGCCGGACACGCACTACCACCTGCGGCTGGCCGACGGCACCGCCTTCGTCGTGCGCAGCCAGAACCTGCGCGACGCCGCCGAGCCGCGGCGGCCGGGCGAGCCCGTGGGCGTCGCCTTCAAGGCGGATGCGGTGCAGGTGCTGAGGGACTGATGCAGCCAGAGGCCCGCGAGCGCAGCCTGGTCGAGGAGGCCGAGCGACGCGAGGTGCGGCGCAACCGGCTGCTGTGCACGCCGGCGCTGGCCTGGCTCATGCTGTTCGCGGTGGGACCGCTGGCGATCGTGCTGGTCTACTCGTTCCTCACGGCGGGCGAGTATGGCGGCGTGGTCTGGCAGCTCTCGGGCAAGGCCTGGTTCAACGTGTTGTTCCAGCGCGACATCTTCTCGGGCCAGGTGTCGCTGGCGGACGCGAACCTGGAGATCCTGTGGCGGTCGGTGAAGATCTCGCTGCTGACCACCGTGGTGACGCTCGCGGTGGGCTTTCCCACCGCCTATTTCATCGCCACCCGGCCGGCGCGCTCGCGCAATGTCTGGCTGTTCCTGATCACCATCCCGTTCTGGACCAACCTGCTGATCCGCACCTTCGCGATCCTCGAGGTGATCCGCAACGAGGGGCTGGTGAACACGGCGCTGATCAGGCTCGGCATCATCGAGCATCCGATCCAGATGCTGTATACCGATTTCGCCATCATGGTGGGCATGACCTATGTCTACCTGCCGCTGATGGTGCTGCCGCTCTATGCGGCGATGGAGCGGCTCGACTTCCGCCTGGTCGAGGCGGCCTACGACCTTTACGCCACGCGCGGGCAGGTGCTGCGCCGGGTGATCATCCCGATGGTGCGGCCCGGCATCGTGGCCGGCTCGATCCTGGTGTTCATCCCCTCGCTCGGCGTCTACGTGACGCCGCGCGTGCTGGGCGGCGGCCGGCACATGATGCTGGCCAACCTGATCGACCTGCAGTTCGGCGCGGGGCGCAACTGGCCGCTGGGCGCGGCGCTGTCGATCACGCTTTTGGTGCTGGTCTCGGTCGCGCTGGTCTTCTATGTGCGCATCATCCAGCGCGCCTCGGAGGCGCCGCGATGAGGGCGGGGACGGCACGGCCCTTCTCGCTCAGGCACCAGCCGGGGTTCACCCCGGCGGCGATGCTGTGCTTCGCCGTGCTCTACACGCCGATCGTGCTGTTGGTGATCTACTCGTTCAACGCCGGCGAGAACGTGGCGCTGTGGGAAGGGTTCTCGCTGAAATGGTACGGCGCGGCCTGGCGCAACGACCTGGTACAGGAGGTGACGACCCGCTCGCTGGTGCTGGCCGGCTTCGCCTCGACCATCGCCACGGCGCTGGCGACGATGGCCGCGCTGGGGACGACGCGGACCCGGCCCTACCGGGGGCTGACCGCGATCTACGCCATCATCAACCAGCCGCTGATGGTGCCCGAGATCGTCACCGCCGTGGCGCTTCTGATCCTGTTCGCGGCGATCAAGGTTGCGACCGGCGTGCAGGGGCTGATCTACCTGGTGCTCGCGCACACCGCCTTTTGCATTCCCTTCGCCTACCTGCCGATCCGGGCGCGGCTCGAGTCGATGGACCTGACGCTCGAGACGGCCGCCGCCGACCTCTACGCCACGCCCTGGCTGGCGTTCCGGCGCGTCACGCTGCCGCTGCTGTGGCCCGGCATCCTGGCCGGGTTAATGCTGGCCTTTGTGATCTCGCTCGACGACGTGGTGATCACCGAGTTCGTCAAGTCCGCCGGGCAGGACACCCTGCCGACCTACATGCTGGGCCAGCTCAGGCGGGGTGTCTCGCCCGAGATCAACGCCATCTCGACGGCGCTGCTGGGCGTCTCGGCGCTGCTGGTGACGCTGTTCTTTGTCATTACGCGAAGACGCGGCTAGGATCGCCGCACAACCTGAACAGGGAGGGAAACGAATGTCCTGGAAAGCAGTTGCCATCGCGGTTGCGGCGGCGCTCGTCACGGCGCCGGCGGCGCAGGCGGCGGGCGAGCTCAACATGTTCAACTGGGGCGACTACACCAGCCCCAAGCTGATCGAGAAGTTCGAGAAGAAATACGACGTCAAGGTCACGATCACGACCTATGACTCGAACGCGACCGCGCTGGCCAAGGTCAAGGCCGGCGGGCATGGCTATGACATCGTGGTGCCCTCGGCGAACTACGTGAAGATCTTCATCGACCAGGGGCTGGCCATGGAGACGCGGCCCGACAAGATGGCGAACTTCAAGAACGTCGAGGCGAAGTGGACCAACCCCGACTGGGACCCCGGCCGGCACTATTCCGTGCCCTGGGTGTGGGGCAGCACCGGGGTGGTGGTCGACACCGCCGTCTATAACGGCGACATCGACACCTCGGGCATAATCTTCGACCCGCCCAAGGAGCTGGTCGGCAAGATCAACGTCGCGCCGTCGATGGGCGACGTGATCGGCATGGCGCTGATGTATGTGGGAAGCAAGCCGTGCACCAGCGACAAGGCGGCGCTGAAGAAGGCGCGCGACCTACTGATGGCGGCCAAGCCGAAATGGCTGTCGATGGACTACGGCCTGGCCGAGAAGATGCCGCGCGGCGACTTCTCCGCCGCGCTCTATTGGAACGGCGCAGCCTATCGGGCGCGCCTGGCCAAGCCGTCGATCCACTACGGCTACCCCAAGGAAGGGTTCCCACTGTGGATGGACAACGTCATCGTCCTGAAGTCCGCGAAGAACGTCAAGAACGCCAAGCTGTTCCAGAACTTCATCATGGACCCCCAGAACGCGGCGCTGATCTCGACCTTCGCCCGCTACGCAAACGCCATCAAGGGCTCGGAGAAGTACATGCCCGAGGGCATGCGCACGGCACGCGAGATCGTCATTCCGCCCAAGCTGAAGGACAAGGGCGTGTTCCTGCCCGCCTGCCCCAAGCCGGTGAATGACATCTACACCGCGATCTGGACCGAGCTGACCAAGTAGCACCGGGACCGGCGCCCGCCCTGCCCTTGCGGCGGGGCGGGCGCCTTTGTTTAGGCATGCAAAGAGGGAGACGGACATGGACATCCGCCGGCTGAGCGACACGCCCACGCGCAGGGCGAACCCGGACTGGTTCACCGGCACCGTGTGGCAGGAGCCGATCAACCAGGCGCCCGAGCCCGCGCGCGTCCGCGCGGTCCGGGTGAATTTCGAGCCCGGGGCCCGGACCAACTGGCACACGCATCCGCTGGGCCAGACGCTCTATGTGCTCTCGGGCATCGGCCGGGTGCAAAAGCAAGGCGAGGCCGTGCACGAGATCCGCGAAGGCGACACCGTGTGGATCCCGCCGGGCGAGAAGCACTGGCACGGCGCCGCGCCCGACCACGCCATGGTGCACGTCGCCGTGCAGGAAGCGCTCGACGGCAAGCATGTCGAGTGGATGGAGCCGGTGAGCGACGCGGATTACGGCGTCGCGCCTGAGGGCTGAGGCCGCGACAGGCCAGCGCCGCGGCGGAGGCGCCTCAGCGGGTTCCCAAGAGCGCGCGGCGGAAGATCGTCTTGCGCTCCACCGCGTCGAAGTTGCGCTTGTAGGCCGGCGGCGCGGCGATCGAGACCCTGAGCAGCACGAAGGCCGGGCCATTGCTGTTGCGCAGCGCCTGCGCTGCGGCGGAGTAGTCGGCCTCGGCCGCGACCGTGTGGGTCGTGGCGATGCCCGAATGCCGGGCGATCCCGGCCAGGTCCACGCCGCGGCTGGTGTGGCCCTCTTGGTAGCCGGTCTCGCCGTAATGGCCGTTGTCGACGCACAGGATGGCCAGGTTCGGCGGCTGCATCACGCCCACGGTGGCCAGCGCGCCGACGCTCATCATCAGGTCGCCGTCGCCGGTGACCGCAAGCACGCGGCGCTCGGGCTGGGCATAGGCCAGGCCCAGCGCGAAGGGCACCGCCGCGCCCATGGCGCCGCCCATCAGATAGACGTTCGGGCTCTCCTCGGTCAGCGCAGCGATGTCCTTGGCGGTGCCGGCGAGGCCGGCGACGATCAAAAGATCCGCGGGGTCGCCGATCAGGGCCGGGACGGCCTGCTTGCGGTCGAGGGCCGCGGTCTTTGCGGGGGTGCCGGTCATGCGCGCCTCCCTCAGAACGGCTTGGCGCCGAGCAGACGCTGGCTCAGGAGCATGCCGACCCCGGCGTCCGAGCGGTAGGCCATGTTGACGGCGGCGGTGGCGGCGGGGATCACGTCCTCGGCGCGCTCGGCGGTCAGGCAATGCAGGCCCATCGCTTCCATCACCGGCTTGACGCCGTGGCCCATCGGCAGCTGCCAGGGGTTCTGCTCGCCGAACTCGCCGCGCATCGACACGATGGTGAAGAAGGGGAAGCGGCCGATGCGGATCAGCGAGAACTGGTTGACGCAGTTGCCGACGCCCGAGGACTGCATGAGCAGCACGCCGCGCCCGCCGCCCAAATGGTGGCCGGCCAGCATCGGCACGCCTTCCATCTCGGTGGTCAGCGGCACGGAGACCGCGTCGGGATCGGCGATCGAGCGGTCGATCAGCACCCGGTGCCCGGCGTCGGGGACATAGGCGAACAGGGTCAGGCCCATGCTGCGCAGGTGATCGTAGAGCGCATCCTGCCAGGAGCCGGCGGCCGAATCCTCGAGTCTGGCTTGCAACTGGCCCTCCCTGCCCGGTGGCTCCCGGCGAGGAACGTTCTACAGGCGCGGCCCGCAAGTCAAACGGCAACGCGCTGCCTCCCTGCCGCCACGCGGAAAAGCGGCGGCGGCGAGGGCTCAGCCGAGATAGCCCTTCTCCTCGAGCCAGGCGACGATCTGGCCGGCGGAGTCCTCGGGGCTCGCCTTCGAGGTGTCGACCCGGATCTCGGCGCCGAGCGGCGGCTCGTAGGGCGAGTCGATGCCGGTGAAGTTCGTGATCTTGCCGGCCCGCGCCTTGGCGTAGAGGCCCTTGGGATCGCGCGCCTCGGCGACCTCCAGCGGCGCGTCGACGAAGATCTCGATGAACTCGTCGGGCTCGACCAGGCCGCGCGCCAGGCGCCGCTCGGAGCGGAAGGGCGAGATGAAGGAGACCAGCACGATCACCCCGGCATCGACCATCAGCTTGGCCACCTCGCCGACGCGGCGGATGTTCTCGACCCGGTCGACATCGGTGAAGCCGAGGTCGCGGTTCAGCCCGTGGCGCACGTTGTCGCCGTCGAGCACCATGGTGTGGCGGTTGAGCGCGTGCAGCTTCTGGCTGACGAGATCGGCAATGGTCGACTTGCCCGCCCCCGAGAGCCCGGTGAACCACAGGATCGCCGGCTTCTGGTGCTTCTGCGCGGCGCGCGCGCCCTTGTCGATCTTGAGCGCCTGGCGGTGGATGTTCGAGGCGCGGCGCAGCGCGAAGTGCAACAGCCCCATGCCGACCGTCTCGTTGGTCAGCCGGTCGATCAGGATGAAGCCCCCGGTCTCGCGGTTGTCGTGGTAGGCGTCGAAGGCGATGTCGCGGTCGAGCGAGACATTGGCGACGCCGATCTCGTTGAGATCGAGCTTCTTCGCCGCCAGGTGCTCCATGGTGTTGACGTTGATCTTGTATTTCGGCGAGGCGGGGGTGCAGGTGACCGTGCGCGCGCCGATCTTCATCAGGTAGGACCGGCCGGGCAGCATCGGCGCGGGCGACATCCACAGGAGGCTGGCCTCGAACTGGTCGGCGACCTCGGCGGGGGCATCGGCCGCGGCGATCAGGTCGCCGCGCGAGACGTCCACCTCGTCGGCGAGCGTGAGCGTCACCGACTGGCCGGCCACGGCCAAATCCAGATCGCCGTCGAAGGTGACGATGCGCGCGACCCGGCTCTCGGCGCCCGAGGGCAGCACCTTGACCCGGTCGCCGGGGCGGACCGTGCCCGCGGAGATCTGCCCGGCGAAGCCGCGGAAGTCCTGGTTCGGCCGGTTGACCCACTGCACCGCCATGCGCAACGGCCTGGCCTGGTCGTCGGACTCCACGTCGATGGTCTCGAGATGCTCCATCAGCGTCGGGCCGGAAAACCACGGCATGCGCTCGGAGGGTGTCACGACATTGTCGCCCTCGAGCGCGGAGACCGGGATCGAGACCACCGACTGGAAGCCGAAGGGCTGCACGAAGGCGCGGTAGGCCTCGTCGATCTGGTTGAAGACGTGCTGGGCGTAGTCGACGAGGTCCATCTTGTTGATGCACAGCACCACGTGGCGCACGCCCAGCATCGAGACGATGAAGGAGTGCCGCCGGGTCTGGGTCAGCACGCCCTTGCGCGCGTCGATCATCACCACGGCGAGGTCGGCGGTCGAGGCCCCGGTCGCCATGTTGCGCGTGTACTGCTCGTGGCCCGGCGTGTCGGCGACGATGAACTTGCGCTTCTCGGTGGAGAAGAAGCGGTAGGCGACGTCGATGGTGATGCCCTGCTCGCGCTCGGCCGCCAGCCCGTCGACCAGCAGCGCGAAGTCGATCCTGTCGCCCTGCGTGCCGACGCGCCGGCTGTCGGCCTCGAGCGCCGCGAGCTGGTCCTCGTAGATCAGCTTGGACTCGAACAGCATGCGCCCGATCAGCGTCGACTTGCCGTCGTCGACCGAGCCGCAGGTGAGGAAGCGCAGGAGGCTCTTGTTCTCGTGCGCCTGCAGGTACTCGATGATGTCGGCGGCGATGCGCCGGTCCTGGTGCGACATCAGAAGTAGCCTTCCTGCTTCTTCAGCTCCATCGAGGCGGCGCTGTCGTGGTCGATGGCGCGGCCCTGGCGCTCGGAGGTGGTGGTCAGGAGGGTCTCCTGGACGATCTCGGGCAGCGTGGTGGCGCGGGATTCCACTGCCCCCGTGAGCGGGTAGCAGCCCAGCGTGCGAAAGCGCACCCAGCGCATCTGGGGCGTCTCGCCGGGCTTGAGCGGCATGCGGTCATCGTCGACCATCAAGAGCAGACCGTCGCGGCGCACCACGGGGCGCTCGGCGGCGAAGTAGAGCTCGGGGATCTGAATCTCCTCGCGCCAGATGTACTGCCAGACATCCAGCTCGGTCCAGTTCGAGAGCGGGAAGACCCGGATCGACTCGCCCTTGTTCTTGCGCGTGTTGTAGAGCTTCCAAAGCTCGGGGCGCTGGTTCTTCGGGTCCCAGCGGTGCTGGGCGTTCCTGAACGAGAAGATGCGCTCCTTGGCGCGTGAGGTCTCCTCGTCGCGCCGCGCGCCGCCGAAGGCCACGTCGAAGCGGTACTTGTCGAGCGCCTGCATGAGCGACTGGGTCTTCATCACGTCGGTGTGCACCTGGGAGCCGTGCGTGAAGGGGCTGATGCCCTGTGCGAGCCCCTCCTCGTTGACGTGCACGATCAGGTCCATGCCGGATTCCTCGGCCATGCGGTCGCGGAATTCGTACATGGCGCGGAACTTCCAGGTGGTATCGACATGCATCAGCGGGAAGGGCGGCACGGCGGGATGGAACGCCTTGCGCGCCAGGTGCAGCATCACCGAGCTGTCCTTGCCCACCGAATACAGCATCACCGGGTTCTCGGCCTCGGCCGCGACCTCGCGCATGATGTGCATCGCCTCGGCCTCGAGGCGCTGCAGGTGGGTGAGTTGGATCATTCTCGCCTGTCCCTTGGGCCGGCCTGTCCCGGGCGCGTGCAGGAGTACATCGCGGCGCGGGGTTTAGAAAGGGTTTTGTCGCGGGCGCGCAAGGCGCCGTGGGCCCTTTCTCGGCGGGCCGCGGAGGCCTACCTTTGCGGCGGGACACAATGCGGGAGGCGACGGCCATGAGCGGGATCATCGACGTATGGGTGAACTGCGGCTCCGAGGACGAGGCGCGGCGCATCGCCGAGGAGGCGATCCAGGACCGCCTGGCCGCCTGCGCCAACATCTATCCCGCGATCACCAGCGCCTGGCACTGGCAGGGCACGGTGGAGCGCGGCAGGGAGGTGCCGCTGCTGCTGAAGACCCGCGCCGAGCTGTTCGACGAGCTGGCACGGCTGGTCGCGCGGCTACATGCCTACGAGACGCCCGCGGTGACCGGCGTGCCGGTGGCGCGGGCCAGCGCCGCCTACGAGGCCTGGGTCGTGGCCGAGACCAAGGGGGCGCCCTGAGCGGGCGGCGGGCATGGGACGGCTTCTCGTCATCCTCGGCCTGGTCCTGGTCGCCGTCGGTCTCGCCTGGATGCTGGGCGAGCGGCTGGGGCTGGGGCGCCTGCCCGGCGACTTCGTGTTCGCGTGGGGTAACACGCGGGTCTATCTGCCGCTTGCCACCTCGATCGTGATCAGCGTGGCGCTGAGCCTGGTGTTCTGGCTGATCGGGCGCTGAGCGCGGCGACGGGTCGGCCGGCCCGGCCCGCTGACCGGCCGCGGCACGGCGTGTCAGCGGCCGGAACCTGGCGCGGACATGTTCGAACGAACCTGACTTGCGTCTCATCCGAAAACGCCGCTATGGTCCGGCGCGGAACAGGACGATAGCCCCGATGCCCCGGCCCCCGGCCCAGGCCCGGGGCCGGGACGCACGCCATGACCATGTCGGATCGCCAGCGCGACATCCTGGCCGCCGCGCGCCGGCAGGGGCGCGTGACGGTCGACGGGCTCGCCGGCCTCTACGCGGTGACGCCGCAGACCATCCGCCGCGACCTCAACGAGCTGAGCCGCAGGGGCCTGCTGGCGCGCAACCACGGCGGCGCTGTGCCGGCCAACAGCGTCTCGAACGTGGCCTATGAGGCGCGGCGCAACCTGATGGCCGCGGAGAAGGCGCGCATCGGCGCCGCCGCGGCGGCGCTGATCCCTCACAACAGCTCGCTCATCATCAACATCGGCACCACCACCGAGCAGGTGGCGCGCGCCCTCTACCATCACCGCGACCTGGTGGTGATCACCAACAATATCAACGTGGTGAATATCCTCAGCGGCTCGCCCGGCAAGGAGCTGATCCTCGCCGGCGGCGTTGTGCGCCAGTCCGACGGCGGCATCGTCGGCGAGGCGGCGGTCGCGTTCATCCGGCAGTTCCGCGTCGACTGCGCGGTGATCGGGGCCTCGGCGCTCGACACCGACGGCGCGGTGCTCGACTACGACTACCGCGAGGTACTGGTGGCGCGCGCCATCATCGAGAACGCGCGACGCACGATCCTGGTCGCCGACCACGGCAAGTTCGAGCGCTCGGCCCCGGTGCGCATCTCGGACCTCGCGGCGATCGACATGATCGTCACCGACCGCGCGCCGCCCGAGGGCTTCCGCGCCGCCTGCGCCGCCCGGGACGTCGAGGTGATCGTCGCGGACGATCCGGTTTCGGATCGGGGGAAAACCGAACATGATCGGTGAGCGCAGCGAGACGATCTACGACCTCGCCATCATCGGCGGCGGGGTGAACGGCTGCGGCATCGCCCGCGACGCCGCCGGGCGGGGGCTCAAGGTGCTGCTCGCCGAGCAGGGCGATCTGGCGCAGGCGACCTCCTCGGCCTCGACCAAGCTGTTCCATGGCGGGCTGCGCTATCTCGAGTTCTACGAGTTCCGCCTGGTGCGCGAGGCGCTGATCGAGCGCGAGACGCTGCTTCGCGCCATGCCGCACATCTCCTGGCCGCTGCGCTTCGTGCTGCCGCATCACGCCGGGCTCAGGCCGACCTGGCTCCTGCGCCTCGGCCTGATGATCTACGACCACCTGGGCGGGCGCAGGATCCTGCCGCCGACGCGCGCGCTCGACCTCACGCGCGACGCCGCCGGCGCCCCCCTCAAGCCGCTCTACACCCGGGGCTTCGAGTACTCCGACTGCTGGGTGGACGACGCCCGGCTCGTGGTGCTCAACGCGCGCGACGCGGCGGCGCGCGGCGCGGTCATCCTGACCCGGACGCGCTGCGAGCGGGCGAGCCGGGCCGCCGGCCTGTGGGAGGTGCGGCTCGCCGACGCCCAGACCGGCGAGGTCCGCACCGTGCGCGCCCGCGGCCTCGTCAACGCCGCGGGGCCGTGGGTCGACGAGGTCATCCGCGCGCGGCTGGGCAGCACCAGCCCGGCGCATATCCGGCTCGTGCGCGGCAGCCACATCGTGACGCGCAAGCTGTTCGACCACGACCGGCCCTATATCTTCCAGCAGGCCGACGGGCGCATCGTCTTCGCCATTCCCTACGAGCATGACTTCACGCTGATCGGCACCACCGACCGCGACCACGAGGGCGACCCCCTGTCGGCCCGCTGCACCGAGGAGGAGGCGGCCTATCTGTGCGCGGCGGTCTCGGAGTATTTCCGCACGCCGGTGACGCCGGCCGACATCGTGTGGACCTATTCGGGGGTGCGCCCGCTCTATGACGACGGTAGCTCCTCGGCGACCCAGGCGACGCGCGATTACGTGCTCAAGGTGACCGACGCGGGCGGCGCGGCACCGCTGCTCAACGTCTTCGGCGGCAAGATCACCACGCATCGACGTCTCGCGCAGGCGGCGCTGCATCGAATCGCCCCCTACTTTCCAAGCATGGGCCCACCCTGGACGGCGGGCGCGCCGCTGCCGGGGGGCGACTTCGCCGTCGACGGCTTCGCGGCGCTGGTCGCCGACCTGGTCGCGCGCTTCCCCTTCGTGGCACCGCGCCACGCGCATCGCCTCGCCCGCGCCTACGGCACCGAGGCGGCGGCACTGCTCGAGGGCGCGCGCGGGCCTCAGGACCTGGGCGAGCGCTTCGGCTGGGACCTGACCGAGCGCGAGCTGCGCTGGCTGATGACCCGCGAATGGGCGCGCACCGCGGACGACGTGCTGTGGCGCCGCTCGAAGCTGGGCCTGCGCCTGTCGGCGGCCGAGCGCGCGGCGGTGGGCGCCTGGATGGAGCGCAATCAGCCGCAGGAGTGCTCGCATGTCGCCCGATGAACCGGGATCGGGCGCAGGAGCGGGAGGTGCCGGCCTGCGCGCACCTCGCACGAGGCCGATCTTCCGGGCTTCGTCCGCGCCGGTCATCGCCGGGGACGCGAGATATTCCTTGGCAGGCGAACGGGGGGTGGCTAGCGTGCGGTGCAGCGACTCCCGCGACCGCGGGACGTCCAGAGGGAGAGAATTGCAGGGAGACTTCAAAATGAAGGCGAAGCTTCTGATCGCCGCCGCGCTGGCTGCGTTGGCGCTGGCGCCGAGCGCGCAGGCCGGCGCGACGCTGGACCGCGTCATGAAGAATCACAAGCTGGTCATGTCGACAGACCCGGAGTATCCGCCCCAGTCGTCGCTGGACAAGAACAACCATTTCGTCGGCTTCGACATCGATGTCGGCAGGGAGATTGCCAAGCGCATGGGCGTGGGCATCGAATTCGTCACGCCGGGCTGGGACGTGATCACCGCCGGCCACTGGGGCGGGCGCTGGGATATCTCGGTCGGCTCGATGACCCCGACCAAGAAGCGGGCCGAGGTGCTCAATTTCCCGGCCATCTACTACTACACGCCAGCCTCGCTGGTGGTGAACAAGGCCAACACCACGATCAAGAAGCCCGAGGACGCGAGCGGCAAGGCGATCGGCGTCGGTGTGGCGACGACCTATGAGAACTACCTCAAGCACAACCTGGAGATCGACGCCAAGGGCGCGCCGCCCTTCAAGTACCGGATCGACCACGCCGACATCCACACCTATGACACGGATACGCTGGCGCTCGACGACCTGCGCCTGGGCGACGGCGTGCGGCTGGACGCCGTGATCACCGCGCTGCCGACCATCCTGCAGGCGCAGAAGGCCGGCTATCCGATCAAGGTCGTGGGCAAGCCGCTGTTCATGGAGCCGCTCTCGGTGGCCACGGACAAGGGTGACCCCGCGTTCGACGCCAAGATCGCCTCGATCGTCAAGGCGATGCATGAGGACGGCACGCTGACCAAGCTCTCGAAGAAGTGGTACGGTGTCGACCTGACCACGGCAAAGGGGTCGTGACGGCCTTTTTCCAGAACAAGGCCTTTATCTGGGCGACCGTCTTCGTCTTCGCCCTGCTCGTCCTTGTGCCGATCCAGGTGACCCTGCCGGGCCTCGCCGGCGGTCCCTGGGTCGGTCGCATCGTTGTCGCCGGATTCTTCACGCTGAATGTCTGGGCGGTGACGTTCCTGCGCTTCCGGGTGCAGGTCCTGGTCGCCTGGTTCGAGCTGTTGGGGCTGTTCGTACTGTTCTTCTACAGCTTCCACCTGAGCTACATCTATATCTGGGAGCGCCTGCCCCTGCTGATCGGGACGACGCTGAACCGGGGCTTTCTGATCGGCTCGGCGCTGACGCTGTTCATCTGCTTTGTCTCGATCATCGCCTCGACCATCCTGGCGCTGGCGGCCGCGCTGGCACGGCTGTCGAAGAACGGCATCGCGGTGGGTGTCTCGGGCTTCTATATCTCGTTCTTCCGCGGCACGCCGCTGCTTCTCCAGATCCTCCTGATCTATCTGGGCCTGCCGCAGATCGGCATCATCCTCAAACCGATCCCCTCGGCGATCATCGCGCTGTCGGCCTGCTACGGCGCCTACATGGCCGAGATCTTCCGCGCCGGCATCCAGGCGATTCCGCGCGGGCAGTCGGAAGCGGCGCGCTCGCTCGGCCTGCGCGAGGGCCTGATCATGCGGCTTATCATCCTGCCGCAAGCCATGCGCCTGATCATTCCGCCGACCGGCAACCAGTTCATCGCCATGCTCAAGGACTCGTCGCTGGTCTCGATCCTAGGCGCCTGGGACCTGATGTACATGGCGCGCACGCACGGCAAGTCCGACTTCAAGTACATGGAGATGCTGATCACCGCGGCGGTGATCTACTGGGCGCTGAGCGGCTTCTTCGAGATCATCCAGGCGCGCATCGAGCACCGCCTCGGCAAGGGCGTGCGCGTGGACTGAGGCGGCGGACCGGATCGCCGCCCCGTCGTGGCGCCCCTCGCCGCGGGGCGCGCGGTCAGTCCGCGTCCAGCAGGCCGTGCCGGCGGTGCCAGTCCTCAAGCGACTCCGCGGGGTAGGTTTCGTAGCGCGCATCCTGAGCGCCCTGTTCGACCCGGACCCAGGCCGGCTTGAAGTCGAGCAGGATGTGCACCCGCTCCGGCGACTGGGGCAGCGGTGTGTCGATGGCGCTGGCGAAGGGATGCACCAGCTCGGGCCAGCGCGGGTCCCACACCCACAGGGCGCTGCCGCAGCGCGAGCAGAAACGCCGCTCGCCCGGGCTGGGCTCGCCGTCGATCACGGCATGGAACACGGTGATGGCTTCCTCGCCCTCGACGCGCAGGCTGTCCCTCCGGCCGCCCAGGTTGATGGCGAAGCCTCCGCCGCCGGCGGTCTTGCGGCAGATCGAGCAGTAGCAGCGCAGATAGGGCACCGGCGCGTAGGCCTCGAGCGAGAAGCGGACGGCACCGCAGTAACAGGAGCCTTCGAGGTGCATGGCGATCCTCCTTGGCAAATGTCGGGGCGCGCAGCGTAACAGCCCAACCCCGCCGCACGCGAGAGGCCCTGGGTCGGCTGCCGAAGGCGGCGGGGCGGGCGCCTTGCCTGCCTGGCCGTGCGCCCGCGAACGCGCCTGTTCGCGCCGCCGTTGCGGGGCGACGCCGCAGCGGAAGCGGGCCCGGTTTGAAATCTTGGCCGCCGCGACCACTTTTGTCGTAGCGGTCCGCGTCGCTGTAGCCGTGAGGCCGACGGCGACATTGGTAAGAGCAAGGGAGAGAAACCATGACGAAAAAGAGCGACAGCACCAAGCTCGGAGCCGAAAGCGCCCTGATTGGCGCAGCCATGGACCGGCGCCGCGTCCTCGGCCTGGGCGTGGGTCTTGCCGCGGGCTCGGCCCTGCTCGGCAGGAGCGCGATGCCGGCCTGGGGGGCCAGCCATCCGGCGATCGGCACCTATCCGGCGGGGGTGTTCAAGGACCACGTGTTCGTCGGCGGCGTCATGCCGATCACCGGGCCCTACTCGTCGTCCGGCGAGGACATGCAGCGCGGCCTCGAGCTGGCGGTCAATCATCTCAACCACGGCAGCGAGGTGACGCAGAAGATCCCGACGCTGAAGGGCAACGGCGTGCTCGGCAAGCGCATCGAGTTCGAGGTGGCCGACTCGCAGACCAAGCCGAACCCGGCGGTGCAGGCGGCCACCGGCATGATCAACGACAAGAAGGCGATCATGCTGACCGGCGCGGTCTCGAGCGCCGTGGCCATCGCGCTCGAGAAGCTCGGCGAGCGCGAGAAGGTGCTGTTCATGGTCGGCAACTCGGGCTCGAACGACACCACCGGAAAGGACTGCCAGCGCTACGGCTTCCGCTCGCAGCTCTCGGCCTACATGGCGGCAAAGGGGCTGGCGCCGGTGCTGGCCAAGAACCTCGGCAAGGGCAAGAAGGTCGCCTACCTGGTGCCCGACTACACCTACGGGCACAGCGTCTACAACTCGATGAGCGAGTTCACCAAGCCATTCGGCTGGACCGAGGCGACAAAGCAGCTGGTCCCGCTGGGAACCACCGACTTCAGCTCGTACCTGCTCAACATCGCCAATTCGGGCGCCGATGTGTTCGTCAACATCACCTTCGGTGCCGACGCCGTGTCGTCGACCAAGCAGGCCGTCCAGTTCAACATCCTCAAGAACATGAAGTACGTCGTGCCCAACATCTCGCAGTTCCAGGGCAAGGAGCTGGGACCGAAGATCATGGGCGGCACCTACGGCACGCAGGCCTGGTGGTGGACCGAAGAGAACCACTTCCCGCTCGCCAAGCCCTTCGTCGCCGACTTCGAGAAGAAATACAGCTACAAGCCGCGCTGGGGCGCGAGCGAGGTCTATTTGCAGATGCTGGTGTGGGCCGACGCGGTCGAGCGCGCCGGGTCGTTCTACCCGCCGGACGTGATCTCGGCGCTCGAGTCGGGCCACAAGGTCGACACGATCTACGGCAAGGTGTGGTACCGGGCCGGCGATCACCAGATGGTGCGGCCGGTGCCGGTGATGGTCGGCAAGACGCCCGACCAGATGAAGGCGGCCGATGACTTCTACAAGATCATCGAGATCGTGCCCGGCTCGAAGGTGATGCCGCCGCTGTCCGCGACCGGCTGTCACATGCCCAAGACCTGACGCGCGCGGCTGCGATGTCCGCACGTTCGCGCCTGGGCGGCGGGGACTCCGACCCCGCAAGGACGCCGGCCTGGCTGCTTCGCAGCCACGCCGGCCGTTCCTGAGCGCCGATGCCCTCGCTGGCGCAGTTCCTGTCGCAGGCCTTCAACGGCCTGGCGCTGGGGGCGTTGCTCGCCCTGATCTCGAGCGGGCTGACGATCATCCTGGGCACGCTGGGGATCCTGAACTTCGCGCATGGCGCGATGTTCATGGTCGGTGCCTATGCCGGCTATGTAGCCCTGACGGCGACGAATTCCTTCGTCGCCGCCATCGCGCTGGGCGTGGTGGCGATGCTCGTCCTGGGCGTGGTTCTCGAGCGCGGGCTGATCCGGCTCTACTACGACCGGCCGCACGAGGATCAGATCCTGGTGACCTTCGGCATCGCCATCATGCTGGTCGAGGCGGTGCGCTACGGCTTCGGCAGCATCAGCCAGCGCGTTCCGACGCCGGACTGGGGCAATGGCGTGGTGAATTTCGGCGGCCTGTTCTTCTACCCGCTCTACCGGGTCGAGGTGATCGGGATGGTGGTGGTGCTGCTCGCCGCCTTCTACACCATGCTCTACCGCACCCGGATCGGACTGGTGGTGCGCGCCGGCATCGAGGACTCGGCAATGGTCGGGCTGCTCGGCATCAATGTGCAGCGCGTGTTCATGCTGGTGTTCGTCCTCGGCGCCGTGGCGGCGGGCGTCGCCGGGGTGATCTACGCGCCACTCTCGGCCGTGATCCCCGACATGGGAGAACCCTTCCTCGTTGAGTGCTTCGTCGTCGTGGTGATCGGCGGGCTCGGCTCGTTCCCGGGCGCCATCGTCGGCGGGCTCCTGGTCGGCGAGATCCTGAGCCTGACCACGCTCTACGACCCGGCCTATGCCCAGGTGGCGATCTATGTGGTGATGACGCTCGTGCTGGTGGTGCGGCCGCGCGGTCTCTTCGGCAGCGAGGGGCGGATATGAGCACGGGGCGCGCTGCCCGGTCCCCTCTGCGTCGCTGGGCCCCGGAGTTGCTGGTTCTCGCGGCGCTGGTGCTCGTGCCGGTCGCGCTCGGCTCGGTCGGCGGCTCGGTCGACGTGCTGGCGCGCATCCTGATCTGGGGCCTGCTCGGGCTCGGCTTTGACCTCTTGTTCGGCTACACGGGGCTGCTGTCCTTCGGGCAGGCGGCGTTCTACGGCACAGGCGGATTCGTCGCGGCCTGGCTCTTGACTTCGAACACGATCGGCAGCGTCTGGCTGGCGATGCTGATCGGCACCGTGGTCGCCATGGGCTACAGCCTGATCGTGGGCTTCCTGGCGCTGCGCCAGGTGGGCATCTACTTCGCCATGATCACGCTGGCCTTCGGCCAACTCTCCTATTTCCTCGAGAACTCGCCGCTGTCGGAGTGGACCGGCGGCGAGAACGGGCTGCCGGGCGTGCCGGCGCCGAGCCTCGGCTTCGCCGGCCATACCATCGAGATCGGCGGCGTCGACTCGCTCTACGCCCTGATCGCGGCGCTGTTCTTCGTCGGCTACGTGATCGCCAGGCGGGTGGTCTGCTCGCCGGTCGGCGCGGTGCTGACCGCGATCCGCGACAACGCCATGCGCACGGCGGCGCTGGGGCACCACGTCCCCGGCTACAAGCTGGCGGTCTTCGTGCTGGCCGCCGGCTATGCCGGGCTCGCGGGCACGCTGCTGGGGATCTACCAAAGCTACATGCCGCCCGCGGCGTTCGAGCTCGCGACCTCGGGCCAGCTGGTGATCCAGACGGTGATCGGGGGCGCGGGCACGCTGCTCGGCCCCGCGGTGGGGGCGGCGATCTGGCTCTACCTGCGCGACGGCCTGCAGCAGATCCCGGCCGTCGCCCCCTTGTGGAAATTCATCCTGGGCGCCGTGTTCGTCATCCTGGTCACGGTGCTGCGCAGGGGAATCGCCGGCGAGATCCGGGCGGCATGGGGGCACCTGTTCGCGCGGCCCGGCGCCACTGCGACGCCGGAGCCTGCCGAGAGAAGCGAACGGCGCACGGCGACCGTTTCACCCCAGCCGGCCGCGTCGCGTGCGCCGGCGCCGGAGCGCGGCACCGTCCTCGAGACGCGGGGCATCAGTCGCTACTATGCCGGCGTGCATGCCGTCGAGGACATCTCGATCGCCATTCAGGACGGTGCGCTGCACGCGATCATCGGCCCCAACGGCGCCGGCAAGTCGACGCTGCTCAGGCCTCTCGCGGGCGAGGAGGTGCCCAGTTCGGGCCACGTCCTGCTGCACGGCCAGGACGTGACCGGGGCGAATGTGACCGAGCGGTGCCACCGCGGCGTCGCCAAGAGCTACCAGATCAACCAGCTGTTCCCGCGGCTGACCGTGCGCCAGAACCTGCGCATCGGCGTGTTCGGACGCGCGCGCGGCCGCCTGCGCTTCGACGTGCTGCGGGCCGCGGACGGGATCGCCGAGGTGGAGCGGCGGGTGGACGAGCTATTGGACCATCTTGGCCTCGCCGGGCGCGCCGACGCGCTGGTGAGCGCGCTGGCCTATGGCGAGAAGCGGCGGCTCGAGGTCGGGCTCGCGCTGGCCTGCCGGCCCTCGGTGCTGTTGCTCGACGAGCCGCTGGCCGGGCTCAGCCCCGAGGAGCGGCGCGACGTGCGCGAGCTGATCCGCAGCCTGCACGAGGGCTGCACCATCGTGCTGGTGGAGCATGACATGGACGCGGTGTTCGAGCTCGCCGAGCGTATCACCGTGCTGCACAACGGCCAGTTCCTGACCGAGGGCACGGCCGAGGAGATCCAGGCCGAGCGGGCGGTCCAGGAAGCCTATCTGGGGGGGATGCACGTCTCATGAGCCTGCTGGAGGTCGAGCGCATCAACAGCTTCTACGGCGACTCGCACGTACTGTTCGACGTGTCCTTCGCGGTGGACGAGCACGAGGTGGTCGCGCTGCTGGGCCGCAACGGGGCCGGCAAGAGCACGACGCTGAACACCGTCGCCGGCATGATGCATCCCCAAAGCGGCGAAATCCGCCTGGACGGGCGCCCGTTGCAGCGGCTGACGAGCTACGAGATCGCGCGGCTCGGGCTCCAGCTGGTGCCGGAGGAGCGGCGCATCTTCGGTGGCCTGACGGTCGAGGAGAACCTGCGCCTGGCCGCGTTGTCGGCGGACTCGCCGTGGGCGCTGGACAGGATTTGGGAGATGTTTCCGCGCCTGGCCGAGCGGCGCCGCTCGCAAGGGCGCACGCTCTCGGGCGGCGAGCAGCAGATGCTGGCGATCGCGCGCGCCCTGGTGCGCGACGCCCGCATCATCCTGCTCGACGAGCCCTTCGAGGGCCTGGCGCCGGTCATCGTCGAGAACCTGTTCCAGGTCTGCCGCGATCTCGTCGAGCTCGGCCGCACGCTGGTGATCGTGGAGCAGAACGTGCACGCGGCGCTTGATCTGGCGCATCGCACCTATGTGCTGAACAACGGGCACATGGTGTTCGAGGGCACGCCCGACGCGCTGCGCAGCGACACCGAGCTGATGCACAGCTATCTCGGCGTGTGATGCGCTCCGCCGCAATCGCGAGGCTTTCCGGTGGCGCGCGCAGTCCGCCGCGGTGTCGGCACCAGCGTCGCAGGTCCTGTTTGCAGGGGGATTCACAGGGTATTCGAGCGTTCGCGCGGCGCCGGCCGCCGCCTCGGTCGCCCCGGCCAGCCGACCGCGCGGCCTTGATGGCACACGCCTTGGGCCTATCGTAGCCCTGGAGATCAAGGAGTGCGACAATTCGCGGCGCGTGGAATGGGTCCATACCCGCCTTCCTCGTAGATACCCTTCGGTGTTACGTGAAGCGCGGCGGTGGGCTTGCCGTCATGTTCTGGAGTTCCGCCCGAGCGAGGGATCATGCGCCGTCAAAAGAACCAGACCAGCCTCACCCGGAGCGAATTCCGCTCCACTGCAGCCATTGCAGCGATCTACATGACGCGGCTTATGGGGCTGTTCATGATCTATCCGGTGTTCGCGCATTTCGCCGGGGGTCTGTCGGGCGCCACGCCGACCACGATCGGCCTCGCCCTCGGGGCCTACGGGTTGACGCAAGGTCTGCTGCAGATCCCGTTCGGCCTGCTCTCCGACCGGCTGGGCCGCCGAGCCATGGTGGTCGGCGGGCTTGCTGTCTTGTGCCTCGGCAGCATCATTGCCGCGCTGTCTCATTCGATCTGGGGCGTGCTCGTCGGCCGCGCGCTGCAAGGCGCGGGCGCCATCGGGTCGGTGCTGCTGGCCTCGGTCGCCGATGTCACCCGGTCGGAGACACGGACCCGGGCCATGGCCATCGTCGGCGTCTCGATCGGGTTCTCGTTCATGGTGGCGGTCGTTCTCGGGCCGCTGATCGCGACTTTTGCCGGCCTGTCGGGCATCTTCTGGCTCACTGCCGTTCTGGCGCTGGCCGGCATCGCCGTCGCCTCCGCCGTCATCCCGACGCGCGAGGTCCACGAGGCCGGAATCGGGATTGCCCGCGCCAGCCTGCGCCAGCTCGTGACCGAACGGCGCCTGCTGGACCTGGATTTCGCCATCTTCACCCTGCATGCGACGATGACCGCTCTGTTCCTGGCGGTTCCCACGATCCTGTTGCGCACGCTGAATCTCGGGGGCGGTTCGTCCTGGGTGCTCTATCTGCCGGTCCTGGTCGCGGCAGCGATCCTCATGGTGCCCTTTGTCATCGTGGCCGAGAAGAACGGACGTATGAGCGAGATCCGCCTCCTGTGCATCGGACTGATCGTGCTCAGCGAGTTCATCCTGCTGCTTTTGGGCGGCAACGAGATCGCGATCGTCGCCGCCCTCGTGATCTACTTCACCGCCTTCACGACGCTCGAGGCGCTCTTGCCCTCGGCCCTGACCAAGGCCGCGCCGGCGTCGGCCAAGGGGACCGCCTCGGGTCTCTATTCCAGCTCGCAGTTCATCGGAATCTTCTTTGGCGGCACGATCGGCGGTCTGGCCATGGAACACGGCGGAACGGCCATGGTGCTGGTCTTCGTGCTTGCCCTGACGATGATCTGGGGCGCCACGCAGGCGATGGGAGGCCACCGGCCCGAAAACCAGCATAGCTGATCGCCGGACAGTCGGCCGCCAGCGGCCCATCTGTGAACTGGCGCCCGACGGCGAGCCCAGATCGGACTGCTCACGGTGGCCGGCAGGGTCCGCCAATCGGTATGTCACATGGGAGCATGACCGGGCGCGTCAAGCCGCGTTGGGGCCGGAAATCTTGCGTGATTAGGCTTGGCTTCGAAGCGCGGCTGAACCGAATCGACAAAAAAGCTCGCGCGTGCGCTTGGTGTCACAAGTGCCCAAAACGCGGGGACCCTTCCTGGGATCTTGCTATCGCATTTGATGCTTACCCACCCCGTCCATCGGAGCCGCCCTCTCGAACCGTCCGAGTTGTTCCAATATCGGATCTATTCTTCCCGCACGGATTTCCCCGCGTCGGCGGGCGCCTTGCCCAGCGACGCCAGCAAATGCTCGACGAAGCGCGCCACCGGTGGTCTTGCGAGCGAAGTCGACTGGCACTTCAGGAAATTACCGCGTCCCGCTGTCACGGACGAAGCATGCGCCTTGACGAGGCGCCCGTCTTCGAGATGGCGCTGCACCATGTGCAGCCAACCCAGCATCACCCCTTCGCCCGCCAGGGTGGCGTCCGTCAGCACCGACACCTTGTTGCTGGTCAGGCTCGATCGCCCCTTCGCCCAAACCGCGCCCTGGGCATGGAACCATTCCTCCCAGCCCAGCGGGTGCCAGTCGATGGCCGAGGCGGTCCAGTGGTGCTCGTGCAGGTGCAGGAGGTTTGCCCGGTTGAGGCTTTCCGCATCACCAAACGGGCCGTGGGCTTCCAGGTAGGCGGGACTGCAAACCGGCTGCGCGATTTCCTTGAACAGGAAATGCAGCGTCTCGCCAACCTCGCAGCGCTCGTTGCCGCACAGGAGCGCCAGGTCCACATCGGCGTAGTTGCGCAGCGTATCGTCCTCGTCCGAGGCGAGAATCACGAAGCCGACCTCCGGGAAACTGGCCCGGAAGCTGTCGGCCAGGGGCTTCAGCCAATAGCTCGCCATGCCGTCGGTCGCCGAGATTGTCACCATCTGCGGAGCGGCGTCAGGTCGCAGCAGCGAGACAGCCGCACTGATCGTGTCGAGACCGGAGGACACGGCGGCGAGCAAGGTCGCACCGTCCCGGGTCAGCTCCAGCGCATTGTGTTTGCGGATGAAGAGCGGCGTCTCCAGCGCGCGTTCCAGCAGCCTGATCTGCTGGCTGACCGCGCCTTGGGTGATGTTCAGCTCGCGGGCGGCGAGGGTGAAGCTCAGATGCTTGGCGGCCACCTCGAAGGTCGCGAACGACCCAAGCGACGGGAGGTATCTGCGCTTGACCGGTGACATCGGCTGATCCTGTCGCTGAGCCCCCGATCATTCGAGCCGGGCCCGCCACTCCCTCCAGCGAAGATATGCGTTCGCGCCAATTGTGTCGAACGGATGCGGCGGCAGGCGCGAGGGCTCGCCCTCGGCCAGGAAGAAGTCGGTCACGGCGCTGGTCCGGCCGCAAGCCAGCTCGGCCGCGCCGATCCCGGTCAGCGTGCCCCGGGCCGTGCCGAGCCCGTTCTGGACGCAAGCCGCGAACAGCCCTGGTTCCAGCTCGCGCATGACCGAGACGGCATTCTGGCTCAGGCAGAGGTGGCCAGACCAAGCATATTCGAACGCCAAGCCGGCGAGTAGCGGAAAGCGGGCATCGAACTTCGCGCGCATCCGCCGCGTGAGCCGCGCCATCTCGCGCGTCGAGGTCGCCATGCCGGGGCGGTAATAGGCGCCCTGGCGGACGATGATCCGCTTGCCGCCCTGGGCGGTCGAGATTCGGCGTACCGTCGTGCCCATCGGGTCGGAGGGGGTGATGCCCCAGCACTCCCGCCCGCCGAGGCGGTCGAGTGCCTCCGAATCCAGTTCGCCGGTCATGCAGGCGCCGAGCAGGATGTGCATCAGACGCCCGCGCTTGAAACCGAAGCTCTCGAGATGACCGTTGTTCGCGAGGATAACCCGCGTCGCCTCGATCTGCCCGCCATCGGTCATCAGGCGCCAGCCCTGGGCCGTGTCGTCGAAGCGGCGCACCGGCGAGTTCTCGAAGATCCTCGCGCCTGCGCCCTCGAGCCCCCGCGCCAGGCCACGCACATAGCCCGCTGGTTGGAGCATGGCCGTGCCGGGAGTGAAGAGACCGCCGGTATAATAGCCGCTGCCAGTGATCTCCTGCATCGCCCGCGCGTCCAGCAGTTCATGGGGCTCGCCGAGGGCGCGCAGATGCGCGGCATAGCTCGTGTTGGCGCTCAGCCCGACCTCGGTGGCCGCGCCGTTGATCTTGCCGGTGCGCCGGAAATAGCCCTCGGGGATGCCATAGTCGCGCACCGCCTCGCCGGCGAAATCGATGGCGCCGCGGTTGAGCCGGGTCAGCACCTGGTCGCGCCCTTCGCCGGCTCCGGCATAGTCCGACGAGGTCAGCTCGTGCGGCAGATCGATCATGAAGCCCGAGTTCCGCCCCGCGGCCCCCTCGGCGATCCGTCCCGCATCGATCACGATCACCGAGAGGGCGGGGTCGATCTGCAACAGCCGCCGCGCAGCCGAGAGCCCGGCGAAGCCCGCGCCGACGATGGCGACATCGCAGCCGGTCTCGCCGGCCAACGCGGCCCGCTCAGGCGCAGACGGCAGGATCGCCTCCCAGCCCGAGCGGCCGGTGTGGACCGGCGCCCGCTTTACCTCGCGCATGTTTATCGCTCCCGGCCCGCGGTCAGCCGGCGCGCCTGGCGTCCTCCGCCTCCCGGCGGATCGTCTCCAGCGCATCGTTCAGCGTACGGATCACGCCTTCCAGCTCGGCCTTCTCCGCCTCATCGAGGCCCTGCAGCGGCGGGCGCAGCGGACCGGCGCGCAGGCCAGTGGTCTCGACGCCGTGCTTGATGCACTGGATGAACTTGCCGCCCTGCTCGAGAACGCGCATCAGCGGCATCATCGCCGACATGATCCGGCGACCCGTGGCGAAGTCGCCCCGCAGGACGCAGGTCTCGTAGAGGAATATATGGGCCTCGGGCAGGAAGTTGGACCCGGCGCAAATCCAGCTGCGGGCGCCCCAGGCGAAGAACTCCAGCGCCTGGTCGTCCATGCCGCAGCTCATCTGGATCTGCGGGTAGTCATGGGCCAAGAGGTGCAGCCGGTTGATGTCGCCCGAGCTCTCCTTGATGCCGATGACGTTGCGCGACTGCCCCACCAGGTCGAGGAATTCGCGCCCCATCGAGACGCCCATGCGGCCGGGGTAGTTGTACAGGATCACCGGCAGGTCCGCGGCGCGGTCGATGGCGAGCGCGTTCAGCGCGTTCTCGCGCTCGGTCGGCACCGAATAGGGCGGCGTGCCCAGCAGTAGCCCGTCCGCCCCCATCTCCCTGGCGCCCTCGGCCAGCGCGATCGAGTCCGGCGTGCGCATGGCGCCGGTGCCGATGAAGACCGGCACCCGGCCCTTGGCACGCTCCACCAGAAAGCGGGCAGCGTGCAGTCGCTCCTCGACCGTTTGCGCATAGCTCTCGCCGGTGGACCCACCGGAGATCAAGCCGTGGACCCCGGCGCCGATCAGGCGCTCGGCCAGCTCGGCCAGGGCGTCGAGCTCGAAGCTGCCATCGCCGTTCATCGGCGTGATGACGGGGGTATAGATGCCTTCCAAAGTGAGCCGGACAGCCATGATTTGCCTCCCTTCGCATTGCTGCGCTGGCCCGCCCCGCCATCAGGCAGGACCGGGCACGACCACTGGGCCGAACGGCTACAGCGGTAATGCGGGAAGGCGTCGCGCCGCAAACGAGAATGTTGTGCGGTCTGGCATTAGTTGAGCTAATGCCAGACCAATTCCTTTCTGTACGACGCACCCGCCGCGAATGAGGACCGTTGGAGAGGACCGTTGGAGAGGTCCTGGCAGAACAGCCCTGAATGGAACTGGCGCACGCGGCGTTACGGAAGGCGCCAAATGTCCCCGTCTTTGGTGTCAGCCGGAGATTCAGCCGCTTAGGCTATTGTCATCGTCGCGTGAGCGCCCGGTATTGCCCCAGCCCGACCAGCTGCGCCCGCTCCCAACCCGGTCCGGATCGCACCATACCGAGAACAGGAGCAACTGATAGCTGAGGACAGCCCGGGGAGCAGATCACGGCGCCTGAAATTCACCTCCAATCGAACCGGAGTAACTCATTGACTGGAAGCCATTCTTCAACTCGATGACCGGGTTGCGAATGGCACCGGAGCTGACCGCGCTGGAAGGCCGAAAAAGAAGAAAAACAATGCATTTCCATGATTTCGGCCGGGGTTCCCGTTGGGCGCCGTTTGACGAATGATCGCATCAATGACTGGTCTCTCCAATCGCTTTCACTGTGGGCCTTCCGCATCTCAGTTCGCCGCCGCAGCGGCGGGCGGCACGCGGGCCGAGGCAATCATCATTTCCTTGCCGAGATGTTGCGCGGCGGTCAGCCGCGCCCAGTGCTTGTTCGCGCGTGCGCGCAGGCCGAACAGAGGATAGGGCCTGTCCTCCTCGTCTTGGCGCACCGTCTCCAAGCGGAATTCGCGACCGCCCACCCGCCGGCCAGAGAGGCGGTAAGCAGCTGCCCTGGCGAGCAGTTCCCAGGGGGTGAATGACAGCGTACGCTCAACCGTGAGCCCCGCCTTCTCAAGAAGGAGAGGCAGCGTGTGCGAGTCAAATAGACTGATATGTTCATGGGGAATCCATTTCGGAAAGGCACTTCCCATCGCCTGCACCGGCCAGGACCGAAAATTGTCAGTTCCGATCACCACGATGCCACCTGGGCGGGCACGGCGGGCGATCTCGCGCACGAACTCGAGGGGGTGGAGGATATGCTCGACCACCTCCAAAGCGAGGACGATATCGAAAGAGGCTGGTTCGACTTCGTCCAGTGACTCGTGGACAGTCGCCCCGAGGACCCGGCGGGCATAGTCCGCCTCGTGGTTAGACAGCTCGACGCCGACCGGGTCAGGCCAGCCTCTGGACCTCAGCGCGGCGAGGAGGAAGCCGTAGCCGCATCCGACGTCCAGCGCGCGGGCCGGCGCGTCGGCAAGGCCGAGTCGCTCCAGAACGCACATATTGACGCCGGCATTGACGGTTTGGCCTTGTCGGTGGCGGGGTGTGCCGTAGCCGCTCTCATAGAATGCCGCAATCTCCGCGGAGCTCAGTGTCTCCGCCACTTGGCGAAAATGGCATCGCGAACATTCAGTGTAGGTGAAGCGGTCGATGACTTGAAAAACCGTCGTCTCGTTGGAGCCGCATAGGCGGCACAGCCGGTCCGTCTTCGGAACGTTTCTCCCGTCCGGAACCATTGTCATGGGCCTCCTCGTTCGTACAATCCGTCCGCCGGCCTTCCTGACCGGCGCCGACCTGTGCAGCCACTCTTATGCAACACTGTGGGGAGCGTTTGAAGAAGGCGGGCGCGGCCGGGGCCCTTCCATGGGTCGGACCACGACCGGTGGGCTCAGTCGAGCGAGTGTTTCCGCCGCCAAGGGGTGTTCAGCCGGGGAAGCTGTGAGACCGGACGGCGTTGTATCGGCCGAAACCGGCGGATCGGCAAGGACTTCGAAGCGACCATTGCCGCCGCCGAAGCGCTCGTCTGCGCAGCCTCCGTCATGCTGCTGATCCGATGCCTGGCCCGTGCAGCAGGAATTTCGGGTCGGACTCCAAACTTTCGCCCACGAACTCAAAACCCTGAGCGCCAGCAGCCGATATCTACGCGTTTACAACAACTTGACAAAATTGCTGTGATATTTCATGATTAGTTGCATCCATAAGTTCCGGAACAAAGAGCCAAAATATGACGCCCTTCCTCTCCATTGTGACGATCTCTTTTAATCAGGGGCAGTATTTGCGCCAGTGCGTCGAATCTGTCCTGGAAAACAAGCCGAAAGATGTTGAATATATCGTGGTCGATGCAGGTTCCAAAGACTCCAGTCGCGAAATCTTGGAGAGGTATCGCTCCGATATCGACCGGTTGATACTCGAGCCAGACAATGGGCCTGCTGATGGGCTCAATAAGGGGTTCGCTCACGCGCACGGACGCTATGGTTATTTTATCAATGCAGACGATTTTCTGCTGCCGCGTGCCATTGAAAAATTACGTTGCCTTTGGGAAAAGTGCGCGGATGTAGACGTTATTTTTTGTGGAGCCTGGATGGTTAATAGCCTTGGTCGTCCCTTGCGTGAGATGGTCCCGACGAAGGTAACGCGTGAGACCTTGTTGGAGCGCAGCGCTATCACTGTTCAGCAAGGGACGAGTTTCAGACTCGCTAAGTTTCACCGTGTTGGCGGTTTTAACGAGTCAAATCACACTTGTTGGGACGCCGAATTGATTTTCGATCTCGTACGTGCCGGCGCTCAAACAAAAGTGTTCCATGAAAGAATTGGTGCTTTTCGTTTGCATTCTGATAGCATTACATCACAAATAAACGATATCGGATGGCGAAATCGATATCAAACAGAGCGGGTCAAGGCGCTTTCAAAACTCGATCCAAATCGCAAATATAGTTCCGCATTCTTTGGAGAAATAGCTCCGCGTTTTTATAGATACATTCGAAATCCGCGTACTTTCTACGTCAGACTCCATGATCTTTTAATTCCAGGAGCAGTAGAGCGCCGATGGCGCCTGGACATGGCTTCTCCTATATCTGGGAACAGTCGGTTTTAGTTTCGCGTAGTTTCCCAAGTGGACACAGGTCTACCAATCTGAGCCGTACAGAAGGATCTTTGATTGCAATTTAATTTCAAACCGATCCGCTTGGCCATTGCGCACATCTGTCCCACACACCCAGCGCGGCCGGGCCATCCTCGCGTTCAGCCCGCTCGGCACACTGCTCGAACCGATGGCGCGCGCCTCACCGTCGATGAAGACGAGGCGCTCGGGGTCGAGATCGGGCTGGGCCTCGAACCAGGCCAGCCGCGCCGCGCTCACATCCGCGCGCTCCTGTTCGCTCGCATGGCCGCTCTTTTTTTCACAGTGATGCCGCGGCGGTCGAAAAACCGCCAGAGCGTGCCGATCCC
>NZ_JBZSYN010000102.1:0-8563 GCF_058622915.1 Thermohalobaculum sp.
GCGAGAGCTTCAACGCCCGTTTCCGTGATGAGCTTCTCAACGGCGAGATCTTCTACTCCCTCAAGGAGGCCAGGATCATGATCGAGGAATGGCGCCGCCACTACAACACCGTCCGACCCCACGGTGCCCTCGGCTGGAAGCTGCCAGCTCCGGCAGCCATCGTCCAGATGGACCAAAGGCCCCTCATGCACTAACAATCAAGTCGGACCACTCAGTGGGGGCTCCCCACTGACAGACGCTGAAGATAGACAAGTTTTTCTGGATCAATTCGATATAGAATTTGCAACTTACTGGTGACCAGCACCCCTCTGCGCAGCCACCCCTTACGTAACACTCTGCGGCGCCACTGAGGAAGGTTGGCGTTGCCGGAGCCCCCAGGAGGCGTAGGCTACGGCCGCCGGATTGAGCACGGCACTGGAAAAGGCTTCCGGGACTCCGGCCGGGCTATCATCTGCGGGCCGAAGGCGGGTATCGTTATGCTGGCAGGGGATTGCTGCTGTTCCAGATGTCCCGCGCAATCTTCCAACCCTTGCCGTTGTCATGCCGGTAGATAGTGATGTATTTGCCGTTGTCGTCCATCGACGGTCCGCCCGCGACAGGATTCAAACGGATTGCGTAGGCGCCCCGCTCGAACGCCCAGTCCCCAATGATCCGCACCTCGTCGACATCGAGTTCGAACTGCACCTTGAAGGCGCTTAGGAAGCCGCCGGACCATTGCCCGATCCGCTCCTTGCCGACATTTTCAGGGGCATTAGGCGGCATCTGCACGCCGTCATCGGCAAACTGCGCCACCCAGGCGTCGGCATCGCCCATGTTCAGCGCCCCCACATGTTCGTCGCGCACCTTGTCGATTGAACGCAGGTCGGTGGTATCTCCGTATCGTTCGGTCATCTCGACTTCCTTGTGGATTATCTCGTTGAGCCATTTTCGTGGGTTATGTTTTTCACTAATTTTGCTCCAAATCGGTCGGTTTGAATAAGCGTGGTAATCTTGGCGTTCATCGACCGCACGCTCGGAACATCGATCCTCTGTATCCTTTCGGCAGTGTATTGAAGCCCCCGCCCGAAGGCGAGGGCCATGATCGCCGGGAGTCTGCCGCTTTCTAAGTGATTTCTGCGGTGGTGGCAGGCGAAAGCGCTCTGAGCGCAGGCCGTTTGGTTAAAGGAAGGCGAGGTGGTGCTGCGCGGGGGCGCCGGGCTAGTTGTGGAGCGATCTGATGCCGACCCTAGGTCGGCAATGAGCGGTTTTGTGGACCTGGAGTCAGCCGGGCGCTTATATCGGCCTCGTGCCACCTCCCGACAAAGAGTGTGAGATCGCCAACGTCGGCTATGCGGACGAAGCGGATATCCGACGAAACGGGTCGGATGACCGGTTCTGACCCATAACGGAAGTTCGCTCAGGAAGATCACTTCGCCGCCGCGTCCCGGACTTAGCACTGTGTAGTCCCGAGAGCGTTGGCTTCTGGCCTAACCGGACGGTCGCGCCAGTCGCAACCGAGCGGGCGAATTTGTGCTAGACTGACCGCGTCGCAGACGCCTGTCGCATCCAAGGGAGGACAGCATGCATGCGGTGATTCGGAGCTACTCGGGGTCTGGAGCGAAGGAGCTGTTTGATCTGCTCGAGCGGCGGAAGGACGAGGTCGAGAGCGCCATGGGTGGGGTGACCGGCTTTGTCTCATATATGCTGATGCGTACGACTGATGGCGGCGCCAGCGTGACGGTCTGTGCGGACAAGTCGGGCACGGGCGAGAGTATTAAGATGGCGCGAGACTGGATTCAGCAGAACGCCTCCGAGCTAAACGTTGCTGCGCCTGAAGTGCTCGAGGGACCGGTCGTCCTGAAGCTGTGACAGAACCCGAGCAATCCAAGTTCGATTGACCGGTCGCGGGGGAACCGAGGCAGGCCGGATCTGGCGCCGATCATCACCGCGTTCCACGCGGCTGGTTGATCATTGCTCAAGTCTGGAGGGCGAGACGAATGACCAAGATTGGGTTGTACGGCGCCGCGGGTCACATGGGCATAACCCTGATCAGGGCTATCAGCGGGAGCAACGTTTGCGAGCTCGCCGGCGGCTGCGAAAGATCCGACTCACCAAAAATCGGCGAGGATCTCGGATCGCTGGTCGGCCTGCCTCCGCTCGGACTCACGGTGACAGACGATGTGGCCGCTCTTTGCGATGCAGCAGACGTAATCGTTGATTACAGTGCGGCATCTGCAACCATGTCGCTTCTGCCGATTGCCGTCGATCGGCAGACGCCGCTTTTGATCTGCACGACCGGGTTCAGCGAAGAACAGGATGCCGCGCTGGTCGGCGCAGGCCGGTCGATACCCATCATGGTCGGGGCGAATATGAGCATCTCGGTCATTGCTATGTACGAGCTGGTCAGGACGGCTGCGCGGTTGCTTGGCGATGAATTTGACATAGAGATTTTCGATTTTCATCCATGGGACAAGATCGACGCCCCATCGGGCACGGCGCTGGAACTCGCCGAATACGCTGCTGAAGGGCGCTGCGTGGCCCTCTCGGACGTGATGGTGACTGCGCGCCATGGCGAGTCGGCCAGACGCAAGCGTGGCAGCATCGGTTTTTCGTCGGCTCGCGGCGGTGATGTGCCCGGTGAGAACTCGGTCTTTTTCGCGGGCCCCGGCCAACGTCTCGAGATCATCAGCCGCGTGACCGATCACACGGCGTTCGCAGGAGCGACGTTGGATGCTGCGGTTTGGATTGCGGGCCAGGGCCCCGGCTATTACATCATTGATGATATGCTTCGGCCTTAGCCAATTTCCCTCTGCGGGAGAAAGCCAGACTCGGTCTCCCCAAGGGGGTCGCACAAGATTCTGATCGGAGTTTATCTGATCAATCAATGACGGCTTTGGCACGAAGCGGCCATTTGCTGCTCTGAGCCGAGGTCCGCTAAGGGCTCAAAGCGGTCTTCCGCCTGACCGGCGGGAATGTCCAAGTTGGGTCACAGGGCGAACTTCGCCGCCGCCCGTTTGACGGTCTGGTTCCTAGCGCATTGCGGACGCAGGCTGACGCTAAGACCACCTCGGCCCGTCCGCCGTGCCTCGCCGCCAAGAGGCGAGCCAACGAACACCGCCGCCGCCATCCGGGCCGCGCTTGAGGCCGCGGGCGTCAAGTTCACCAACGGCGAGCGGCCAGGGGCGCGGCTGAAAAACCGGACATAGCGCGGACACCGATTCACGGCTTTGTGTCCGCTTAGGCGTCACACCAGCAAGTATCGGATTTATATAGCATTCTGGTGCCGGTGGAGGGACTCGAACCCCCGACCCACGCATTACGAATGCGTTGCTCTACCTGCTGAGCTACACCGGCGAAACGCGTCCGCGCGGTGCGGACAATAGTGTGCGTCCTGACCTTTGACAAGCTGGGTTCAGGCAGCCGACTGAGGACGTTCTGGGCGTGCCCCGGAGCCGGCCTCCGGTGCCTCCGCCTCGGCATTATCCGGCTCGGCATCGTCCGGCTCGCCATCCTCGCCGGCGCCGATCAGCAGCGGCAGGAGCGCGTGGTGGCGGATGTCGCTGCCCGGCCCCTCACCCCCCTGCGCTTCGAGGGCGCGGGCAAGCCAGGCGCGGACCTCGACCTCCGATTCGCCCTCGCCGCGGGCGATGGCGGCCCGGATCAGGCAGCTGCGGGCCGAGGGCTCGTCCTCCTCGATTTCGGCGATCGCCTTGCGTGCGCCGCCCCAGTCCTTGGTGATCAGCGCCAGCTCGGCGTCGAGCAGGCGCGATTCGGCATGCGTGGGGAACGCCGCGATCAGCTTGCGAAAGCGCTTGCGCCGTTCCTCGGGCGCCTCATCGGGTTCGATCGCGGCGAAGGCGGCGCCGAGCGCCGGGCTTGGCTTGCGCCGCCAGGCGTCTGTCACCAGTTTCGCCGCGGCGCGCTTCGAGCCGGCGGCGACCAGGTGGCGCGCCGCGGTCGCGACCGCCTCGTCGTTGGCGGGATCGAGCTTCGCGGCCTCGACGGCGAGCTTGCGCGCCTCCTCGGCCTTGCCTTCCTCGTCGGCGTCCTCGGCCTGGGCCAGCGCCAGCATGGCGTCGCGGCGGTTTGCCTCGGGCTTTGGCAGGTAGCCGTGGCGGCGCTCGGCGGCGAGCGTCTTGCGCGCCCCTGCCCAGTCGAAGGTGCGCGTCTGCAGCGTGTAGAGCGTCTCGAGCACCGAGTCGTCCTTGGGCCTCAGCTTGGCCGCGGCGTCCGCCAGCCTCAGGGCCCGGTCGGTGTCCCCCTTCTCGAGCGCACGGTTCAACAGCCCGCGCACGCCGATGAACGAGGTCGCCGGATCCTCGGCCAGGGCGCGGTAGTAAGTTTCCGCGCGCAGGTCGTCGCCGGCGAGCTCGGCGGCCTGCGCGTTCAACAGCCTGGTCAGCGCCGGGCGCTGGAGAAGAAGCTCGGCCTTCTCGGCATAGCTGCGGGCATGCCGGCCGTCGCCGGCGGCGAGCGCCGTCATGCCGCGCGCCATCGCTTCGAGGCCGCGCCGTTCCCGCGAGCGGTGGAAGTAGCGGCTGATGGCCGTCTCGTCGCCGTCGATGAAGCGCAGCACGGCGATCACCAGGCCAAGGATCCGGATGGCGATCCACACGGCGATGAAAGCGAGCACGACCAGCGCAGCAAATTGCAGCGGCTGGAAGAAATACTCGTGCGCGGCGAAGCGGATCGTGACGCCGCCGCCGTCCTGCATGAGCAGGAACACACCCCAGATGCCGGCGGCGACAAAGGCGAGGAAAAGAAGGACGCGGATGATCGTGGTCAACATGGTCCTGTCCTCAGCACTTCGCCGTAATCTGGTCGCGCCACTTGGCCAGCGCCTTGTCGGCGGCCACGCGCGCGCGCAGCCGGTCGAGCCAGCCGTCGAGCGCCTTGCGGGCCGGCGCGGGCAGCGACTCCGCCTCGCCCAGCGCCGCGTCCAGCCTCCCCTCTCCCAGCCTGGCTGCGATGCGCGAGGTGATGGCGGGCACGCTGTTGCCTGACTCTTCCTCGATCGGCCGCCCGGCGACCTGCGAGCGCACCCAGCCCAGCGCCTTGCCAAGGGTGCTGTTGCCGCTGGCGGCGCGGATCTGGGCGGCGATGGCAGCCTGGGCGTAGCGGCCGAAGCTGGCCTCGAGCTCGCTGGCGCCGGCAAGCCCGTCATTGGCCGCGCCGGCGAGCGCTTCGGGTGCCTTTGTCCCCGAAAGGCTGGCGATCTCGGACAGCGCCGCCGCATAGGGCTGCCCTCCCGCCAGACGCCCCGAGAGGGTGTCGAATGCCGATTGCAGCCGTGTCGCGCGGATGGCGCTGCTGGCCTTGTTGCCCGCCTCGCGGGCGGCCGCGAGGTTTCCCTTCAGGTCGTCGATCTTCTTCGACATCTCGTCCAGCCGCTTCGCCAGCTCGGCGTTTTTCGGCCCGCCCTGGACCGTGCCTGCCAGCTGATCGAGGCGCGAGCGCAGCGACGCGATGGCGGCCGAAAGCTGGGGTGGCGAGGAGCCGTTGGCGCCCGACAGCGTGTTGGAGATCGAGTTGACCTCCTTGCGCAAGTCGGCGATTTGCGACTGGATCTTGTCCACCCGCTGGGACAGCGCCGAGGCGTCGCTGGCCGCCGACTTGGCGGTCTTTCGAATGTCGTCAAGGGCGGCCTGCGTTTTCTGCGACGACGCCTTTGCATCGACCTTGGACGAGAGATCGTTGATCCGCTGGCGCAAGGCGCTGATCGTGCCCTCGGTCTGGCTCGCCTGCTTCGACAGGCGATGCTCCAGTGCTTTGATCCGCTTGGCGGCGCCGACCTGGCCGGGCACCAGATACTGGCCGATCACCTTGGGCACATGCGGCGCAATCTTGGGCGCCGCCCACAGCGTGAGGCCGGCCACCGCGATGATGGCGAGCAGCCCGTAGAACATGGTGGCATAGACGGTGCGGTGGCTGCGTTCCCCGGCCACCTGATCGGCGAAATCGCTCATCGCCTCGTCGCGGTAGCCGTCCGCGGGCTCTTCCGCATGGCCGAGAGGCTCGTCCGGATGTCCCGCTGCGTCTTCCTTGTTCACCGGCGCGGCATCGTCACCTTGCTGCGGCGCGCCCTGGTCGCCCGCCTCTCCGCCGTTTGCGTCATGTTCGGCCGTGTCCTTCGGGGAGGCCTTGTCGTTCCCGGCCTCGTGCCCCTGGGTCGCGGCGGCGCGTTCCTCCCCGCGAGGCTCCCGGTCATCCGCCGAGCCGGCCTGGCCGGTCTCGGCGGTCAGCTCGGGATCCTTGTGCTTGCCCATTCTTTCGGTCCCTTTCGGCTGACCCTTCAAGGATAGCCCCGTTCCGGCCACAAGCCACATCCCCGCGCATGGGCGCGGCGCCGCGGATTCTCGCGACCCCAGACATTAGAAAGACCGCGGCCCAGCCGCAATCGCATTGGCGGAATTTTATTACGCCGGCCTTATTTCCGGGCGCGCGCCGCGGCGCGGATCGCGGCGCGCATGGCCTCCCCGCTCGGCGTCTCGGCGATCAGCGAGCGGCGGAAGCCGGCGGTGGCGAGAGGCGCGGCGGCGGCGGGCGAGATGGCGAGCAGATCAGTGCTGCCGAGCTCTGCCTCGATACCGGCCAGATGGCGGGCGAGGAACGACGCGCCGCGCCGTGACCAGAGCGTGACGAGATCGACCGAGCCGCCGGCCAGCGCCGCTGCGACGGGCGGCGGAGGCGGCCCGCCTTCGACCGCCTCGTAGAGCACGGCCGCGGTGACCCGCCGATCAGCCCTGGCCATCAGACCGGCGAGGTCGCCCGCGGCATGCCGGCCGCGCGCATGGAGGAAGGCGCGGATGCCGGTCCGACGCGCCATCTCGGCCAGGGCGCGCATGTCGCCGCCGGCGGAGTGGACGTCGGCGAAACCGAGCGTCCGCGCCGCTTGCGCGGTGGCATCGCCAACGCAGAAGGCGGGCAGGTCGCGCCGGCCCTGAAGCGTGGCGAAGGCCCGCACGCCGTTCGCCGAGGTGAACAGCAGACCGCCGGTACCGGCTGGAATCTCGAGCGCGCGGGCGGCGGGCACGATCTGCGTGAGCGGCCAGATCAGGCAGTCCACGCCATCGGGGCGCAGCGCTCCGGCGACCGCGCGGCTGTCCTCGAGCGGGCGGGTGAGCAGCACGCGCATCGGCTCAGGGGTCGAAGAAGCCGGGGCCTGCGCGCGCGCGCAGCTCGCGCGCGGCGTCGGCACCGAGGGCGGCGGCCTCGGCGAGCGGTCCGCGCCGTTCCGTGTCGAGACGCTCCGAGCCGTCCGGGCGAATGATCTCGCCCCGCAGGCGCAGAACGCCGCCGGAGATCTCGGCGAGCCCGGCAATCGGCGTCCGGCACGAACCGTCGAGCCCGGCGAGAAAGGCCCGTTCCGCGGCGAGGCGCGTGGCCGTGGGCTCATCGTGAATCGCCAGGAGCAAATCGCGCGTGCGCGTGTCCCCGGCACGAGTCTCGATGCCGATGGCGCCCTGGGCGACGGCGGGCAGCATTTCCTCCGCCGCGATAACGGCGCGGACCACATCCTCGCGTCCGAGGCGACGCAGGCCGGCGAGGGCGAGAAAGGTTGCCTCGGCGATCCCCTCCTCGAGCTTGCGCAGGCGTGTCTGCACGTTGCCGCGGAACTCGACGACGCGGAGCCGCGGGTGCCCGTGCAGGACCTGTGCGCGCCGGCGCAGGCTGGAGCTGCCGACGACCCCGCCGTCCGGCATCGCGGCCAGGCCGTCATGCGTCAGGCTGACCAGGGCGTCGCGCGGGTCTTCGCGGGCCAGCAGGCAGGCAATCTCCAGCCCCGCGGGCAGGACCGTGGGCATGTCCTTCATGGAATGCACGGCCGCGTCGATCGTGCCGGTGAGCAGCGCCTCTTCGATCTCCTTGGTGAACAGGCCCTTGCCGCCGATCTCGCCCAGCGGGCGGTCGGTGACCCTGTCTCCGGTTGTCCGGATCACCACGATCTCGAAGGCCGCCTCCGGCAGGCCGTGCGCTGTCATCAGCCGTCCGCGCGCCTCGTGTGCCTGCGCCAGCGCCAGCGGCGAGCCGCGGGTGCCCAGACGCAGCGGCCTCTCCGGCGAGGGAAGGGATGCGGGCATTTTCGCTCTTTCGGCCGAGTTTGCCTGCCCTTACTAAAAGGACCGGCGGCGCCGCGCAACGTGAGCAGGCCGGCGTACCCGGGCCAGGGCGCCCGAGCTAGATGGATGGGCATGGACGACACGATTGCGATTTTGGGCATCGAATCGAGCTGCGACGAGAGCGCGGCCGCGGTCGTGCGCGGCCGCACCGCCGGCGGCCGCGCCCGAGCGCGGGGCGAGATCCTGTCGACGACCGTGTTCGGCCAGGAAGACCTGCATGCCGCCTATGGCGGGGTTGTGCCCGAGATCGCCGCGCGCGCCCATGCCGAGCGGCTCGACCGGGTCGCCGCCCGCGCGCTGGCCGAGGCGGGCGTCACGCTGCGCGACCTCGACGGGGTGGCGGTGACCGCCGGCCCCGGCCTGATCGGCGGCGTTCTGGCGGGCGTGATGACCGCCCGAGGCATCGCCGCCGGGGCGGGCCTGCCGCTGATTGCGGTGAACCATCTGGAGGGCCACGCCCTGAC
>NZ_JBZSYN010000103.1:0-3900 GCF_058622915.1 Thermohalobaculum sp.
CCCGCGCCTCGTCCCAAATTCCGCAAAGCCGCGCGAAGCGGCGTGCCATTTCCGCGACTGCCTCTGCGTCCCCCATCCCGCCCGCCAGCCAGGACCGGGCGACATCGCCGAAGATCGTGCGACCCACCGCAAAACCCTTCACCATCGGGAACCGCGCCGCCGCCTTGAAGCAGGCCGCCAGCTCCGCCTCGGGCGCGTCGAGCCCGAGCACGACGATGCCGCGGGTATGTGCGTCATGCTCCTCGATCGCGGCGATGGCATTCTGCCAGGCGGCCTCGCTCCGCATCGGCTCCAGCTTCCACCAGTCGGGATAGATCCCGGCGGCATAGAACTGACGGATCAGCGTCGCAGCGGTCGTATCATTGACGGCCCCGACCTTGGACGGAATGACCTCGAGCAGGAACTCCAGTCGGTTGCGCCGGGCCGAGGCAAACAACCGTCTGACAGTCTCCTCCTGCCGGGCGCGCAGGTCCGGCGTGTCATCCGGATGGCAGAAGCACAGCACCTTGACCACGTTTTCGCGCGCCCATTCGACGAGCGTGCCACAATCCGGGCCGAGCTCCGGCTCAAGTTCCAGCGGCCGCGAGCCGGGCCATTCGCACGGCCGGCCGATCCACAAACCTGAGCCCGAGGCCCGGTGCAGCGCGGTTCGGCCGATCCGATTGTCGCACAGGATGCCGTAACCCGGCTTGCCGTCCTGCACCGTCAACGCGGCCTCGAGGCAAAGCTCCTTGAACGCCCCGCCCTTTTCAAGCGTGTAGCCGTCCATCTCCTCGAGTTGCAGCCGGTGGTCGAATGCAAAGACCCGCATCGCCGACCAGTCACCGTGGCGATTGGTGGCCCAATGCAGTTGTTCGAGCTCGGCGTCGTTGCGAACGTCGGGGCGCACCACGCCGCGCTGGAGGAAGAACTCCAGCTCGCTCAGCGACGGATAGGCTGGCGTGCAGCCGTGGCGGCTGACCGCCAGTGCCCCGCAGGCATTGGCGTATTCGAGCGCCTTCGGCCAGCACTCGCCGTCGAGCCAGCCCTTGATGAGCCCCGACATGAAGCCGTCGCCGGCACCAAGAACGTTGAACACCTCAATCGGAAAGCCCGGCCCCGCCTCGCCGTCGTCCAGGCTGCCGGGAATGTCACCGGTGAAGGCCACCGCCCCCATCGGCCCGCGCTTGCAGACCAGCGTGGCGCCCGAGACCTTGCGCACCGCCCGCAGGGCCGCAAGCGTATTAGTCGAGCCGCCGGCAATGTGGAACTCCTCCTCCGTCCCCACGATCAGGTCGAAGAGATGCAGCGTGGACTGAAGCTTGGCCGTTACCTGCGCACTCTCGACAAAGCGGCTCTCGCCCTCGCCATGCCCGGCCACGCCCCAGAGGTTCGGCCGGTAGTCGATGTCGAGCGCCGTCTGGACCCCGGCTTCGCGAGCGATCTTCAGCGCCTTGAGAACGGCGGCCTCGGTGTTCGGGTGGCTCAGATGGGTGCCGGTGGCAACCACGGCGCGGGCCGAGGTGACATAGCCCGGATCGATATCGTCCTCGCAGAGCGCCATGTCCGCGCAGTTCTCGCGATAGAAGATCAGCGGGAACTGCTCCTCGTCGCGGATGCCCAGGATCACCAGCGCCGTCAGCCGCTCCGGATCCGTCTTCACACCAGCGACATCCACCCCGTGGCGCACCAGTTCCTCGCGGATGAACCGGCCCATGTGTTCGTCGCCGACACGGGTGATGAGACCGGACTTCAACCCCAGCCGCGCCGTGCCGCAGGCCATGTTGGTGGGCGAGCCGCCAATGTATTTGTCAAACGACCCCATGTCCTCCAGACGACCCCCGATCTGGGAGCCGTAGAGGTCAACCCCGGCCCGACCAATCGTGATCACGTCCAAGGCTTTCATGCGTCCTCCCGCGCGGTTGCTGGCGCAGACTCACCGGCACACTCCAATTTGTGGAATATTTATTCCATTTTTGGCCGGAGCGAAACCCCTTATTTCACCCTCACGGTGCCCTTCGCGCCGTGCCCACCGCCACCGCAAGCGTGATCGCCAGCGCCAGCGTCGCCGACAGCGAGCGGAACGCCCCGAAATCGATCTCCGGCACGGTCAGGACCGCGCCGGCATGGCGGGCCAGCGGACTGGTCAGAAGGTCGGTGACCGCCACCACCGGCAGGCCGCGCTCCCGCGCCTCCACGGCCAGCTCCAGTGCCTCCTCGCTATAGGGCGCAAAGCTGATCGCCAGCAGCGCATCGCCGGGCCGGAGCGCATGGCGGTGTTCCAACTTGCCGACGCCGCCATGCAGCATCGCCGGAATGGCCATCTTGTCGAAGGCATAGGCCAGGTAGCTCGCGACCGGAAACGACCGGCGCAGGCCGATCAGATGTACTGTATCGGCGGCCACGAGAACCTCCACCGCCTCCGCCAGCGCGGCCTCGTCGGTCGCCTTCGCCAGGGCTTCCAGCGACATCCGCCCGGCCTCGACGAATTCGGCCAGAAGCGCCGCGGGGCTTCCCACACCGCCCTCCTTGAGGTTGCTCAGCCGCGTGGAATAGTCCGGCCAGCCCGGCGCATAGGCCTCGCGGAACAGCCGCTGCATCTCGGAGAAGCCGGAAAAGCCCATGATCTGGCAGAACCGCATCAGCGCAGATGGCGGGACGTCTGCCCCCGCGGCAAGCTCCGCCACGGTGGAAACGGCGATCCGGTCGGAATGGCTGGCCACATAATCGGCGCATTGCCTGAGCCGCTTCGGCAGCCCGGCAGAGATCACGCCGAGCCGCTCGCGGAATTCCTCGACGCTGGCCGGAGCCGAGAAGGTCTGCAGATCCGTCATCTCACTCCTCCGGCTCGCCGCTATATCTTGCCCTACCACAGATGGAACAAATATTCCAAGGTCGACCGCGCGTCACCCCCGGGCCGCCACCACCCGCCGACCGGGGCGCCGCGCGCCGGCCCCGTCGCCCCCACGGGGCAGCGTACGCTCCGTTCACCAACGCTCCACCAAGCCCTCACAAATCCTAAACGCGACGCGCGCGCCGGCCGTCGCGGTGCGGCCGGGCAATGTCGGTCAATGTCGGTGGTGGATCGGTGCAATATCGGTGTTCCGCCGAATGATGCCCCGCTCCCCGCGCAACACCCTGCTCAGAGCGGCTTCAGCCCCTCGCGAAACCGCCGCATATTCGCGTGATAATGCTTGGCCGCTAGCACCAGCCCGGCCCGCGCCTCGGCATCGAGCGTCCGCACCACCTTGCCCGGCGCGCCCATGACCAGGCTGTGGTCAGGGATTTCCTTGCCCTCGGTGACGAGGGCGCAGGACCCGATCAGGCACCCCCGCCCGACCCTCGCCCCGTTGAGCACCGTGGCCCCCATCCCGATCAGGGAGCCCTCGCCGATCGTACAGCCATGCAACATGGCCCGATGCCCGATTGTGCAGTTCGGCCCGATAGTTAGCGGAAACCCCATATCCGAGTGCAGGACCGAATTCTCCTGGATGTTCGATCCCTGGCCTACCCGGATTTCCTCGTTGTCGCCGCGGAGCGTGGCCCCGAACCAGACAGAGGCGCCGGTCTCCAGCACCACCTTGCCGATCAGATTGGCATCCGGCGCCACCCAATAGTCGCCATCCTCGGGAAAGACCGGCGCCACGCCTTCCAAAGCATAGATCATCTCGCCTCGAACTCCCTGTTGAGGCCCCGGACGAAATCCGTCAGCCCCGGCTGCCGCTCGCGCCGCATCCGCTCCGCCGTCAGGATCGTCCGAAGCTCCGCTTCCGCCTGATCGAGATCTTCGTTGACCAGAACATAATCGTATTCCGCCCAATGGTTTATCTCGGATTCCGATTTCGCCATCCGGCCCGCGATCACCTCTTCGCTGTCTTGCGCCCGACTCCTCAGGCGCCGCTCCAGCTCGGCGATCCACGG
>NZ_JBZSYN010000104.1:0-10874 GCF_058622915.1 Thermohalobaculum sp.
CTGCTCAACTCCTAAGCCAAATTCTGCACGGTGAGGAATTATGACGTCGAAGTCTCTGAGGCTCCTGTGATTGGGCTTGTCGGTCACGACCGCAAACGGAGCGGTCGCCTCAAACCTCCGATAGGACGCAAGCAAAGCCTGCGCCATACGAAAATAATCGCGATTGCCGAATGCAAGCGTGATAAAGCCGCGCTTGGCTCGATTTTCGGTCATCGAATCGCACCCTTGACGTAGGGCTACCCACTCTCAGTCCGCACTACTTGTTTCACAGTCCGCCGATTAGGTTATCGGCCCTGAGCGTAACACTCCAAGGAAATTCTGTGTCGGTTTGGCGCGTGACAGTGCTGCCGACTCCTGCGTCGATTGATGTACCACAACCATCGAAAGAGAGATGGTTCGCCGGATTGCCTAAATCCAAGGCCGCGATTAGATCGATGATATCAGCTCACCTAGTGACATTCGCTATCGCCCGCCTCACCGCCCCTTCCACCCCCTCCGCCGCCGCCACCAGTGCCCCGCCACCACAACCACGACCCCGCCTGCTGAAATCCCCATCAGCCAGGGCCAGCTCAGCGCCACCATGGCCGCGCCCATCCACACCGTCACCGCCGTCAGCGGCAGGATGCCCAGCGCCGTGGTCCACAGGAACGTGCCCCAGCCCACCCGGGTCAGCCCGGCAGCGTAGTTGATCAGGTTGAAGGCGATCACCGGGATGAAGCGCGCCACCAGCAGCGTCACCGCCCCCTGCTCCGCGCTCCACGCATCCAGCCGCGCGCGGTTGCGCGCGCTCAGCATCGCCTCGACGAAGGGCCGCCCCAGCCAGCGCGCCAGCCCGAAGGAAAGCGCCGCGCCGATCATCGCCCCGCTCCAGATCAGCGCCGTGCCCCACGCCGCGCCATAGAGCGCCCCGGCCGCCAGCCCCAGGATCTCGGCCGGGAACGGCAGGAAGGAATGCACTACCATCAGCCCGACCACCGCCGCGTGGCCCCAGGGCCCCAGCCCGCGGATGCGCTCCATCAGCCGCGCCGCATCCCAATGCCGGCCCATCTCGGTGAACCCCAGCACGAGGCCGAGCGCGACCAGGACCGCCAGCACCGCCAGCGCCAGCGCCACGCGCCAGGCAGGCGACCCCGGCCGCCGCCCGCCATCCCCCCCGTTCTCGCGCCCGTGCGCCATTCAGGTTCCCTGTGCCGCCCATGCCAGCCTAGCCGCGCCGCGCATCCCCGTCACGCCTTGCCCGCCCCAAACGGCTGGACCCGACCGGCTGGACCCGGCCGACGAATCTCTTATCCTCGGCAGGGGAGCAGCGCGCGGAGGGAAGCGGTCCATGAAGTCCCTGCATTTCGGCTCGGCGACCATCGACATCATCTGCATCATCGCCGCCGAGAACATCGAGCGCATGAGCTTCTCCAACGAGGGCAAGTCCTTCCTCATGGTCGAGGCCGGGCGCAAGGTGCCCGCCGAGTCGATCACCGAGCACGTGGGCGGCGGCGCCTGCAACACCGCCGTGTCGCTGGCGCGGCGCGGCTGGACGCCCACCGTGGTGGCCAAGACCGGCGACGACCTGAACGCCGAGGCGGTGCGCGAGCACCTTCAGGACAAGGGCATCTCGACCGACCGGCTGATCGCCGCCGAGGGGCTGGCCACCGGCATCTCGGTGCTGGTCGCCAGCCACGACCGCAACGCCTCGATCTTCGTGCACCGCGGCGCCAACGAGACGCTGACCACCGACGAGATCCCCGCGCATGTGTTCGAGGGCGTGGACCTCGTCTATGTCGCGCCGCTCTCGAGCGCGTCGGCCGACTGCTTCCCGCAGCTGGTCGAGTCGGGCAGCCAGGCCGGCGCGCTGGTCGCGGCCAACCCGGGCATCCGCCAGCTCACCTCGCGCACCGCGCCCTTCCTCAAGTCGGTGCGCCACGTGGACATACTCTCGATCAACCATGTCGAGGCCGCCTCGCTGGTCCCCGCCTTCGCCGCCAAGGCCGAGGAGGGCCCCGACCCGCTGCCGCCCGAGAACGCGCCGCCGCTGATGAAGCGCGGCCTCAGCTTCGGCGGCTTCGACATGGGGCTGTTGCGCTTCATGGGCGCGGTGCGCCAGGCCGGCCCGCGCTGGGTGCTGGTCACCGACGGCACCGACGGCGCCTATCTCGCCTGCGACGAGGGGGTCATCTGGCGCCCTGCCCTGCCCGCCACGGTGGCCGGCACCGCTGGCGCCGGCGACGCCTTTACCTCGACCGTCGCCGCCGCGCTCGCCGAGGGGCTCGAGCCCGCCGACGCCATGCTCCAGGCGGCGATGAACGCAGCCGCCGTGGTCGGCGCGACCGACACCACCTCGGGCCTGATGACCCCCGCCCAGATGAAGGCGAAGCGCAAGGAGCTGGGCAAGGTGGAGCTGCGCCGCTTCGACCACGTCTGAAGCGCCCGCGCGCCCCGCGAAACGCGACGGACCGGCCCGGGCCCCGGACCTGATCCGGGGCCTCCTCCAAGCGCCGAAACGAGGCCCCGGCTCGTGGCCGGGGCAGCGGGTTGTCCGTCGATGGGCCCCGATCCGCGCCCGCCGGCACGAAGCATCCTCGCGTCCCGCTCGACCCAACGAAACGAACCAGGCCCCGGACCTGATCCGGGGCCTCCTTCAGGTCCCTCAGACCCTCGTCCCGGTAGCACCGAGGCCCTTTCCACCATCAGTCAAACCGGACCAACCAGATCGGGCCGCTCAGCGTCCCGTTCCAGACAATGGAACGAATAGATGGACGATTTATCCACGTACGAGCGCGGCGGCACTTGGCGCGCGGATTTCTCGGCGGCAACGGCGGCATCGTGAAATATTCGCCGGGTAGGCCATGAGCGCCTTTGCCGACAAGGGGTTCAGGATGGCGACTGGAATGCCCCTTACCAGCTCTTGAAACCCGTGATTGGCGCTATTGCCGTGACATTTGCCAGTCCCGCATGCCTACTGGTCCGGCAACCCTGCCAAGGAGTGATTGAAGATGAGCGATATTTCAGTCGTGGGCCTGGGGGCGATGGGATCGGCGCTTGCGAGAGCGCTCATCAGTGCCGGGCGAGAGGTAACGGTATGGAACCGTTCTCGTGCAAGAATGCAGCCGCTGATCACGCTGGGCGCCCTGGCTGCGCCCAGCCTTGCCGATGCAATCGCAGCCAGCCGCAAGGTAATTATCTGCCTTCCGAATTACGAAACGACCGCGCGGTTGCTCGAGCCGAGCGACGTCGTTCCCTTACTCGAGGGACGAACCGTCATCCAGCTGAGCACGGCGACACCAAAAGAGGCCGCGACCAGCGAGAATTGGTTCAGCGATTGCGGCGCGTCCTATCTGGATGGCGCCATCCTTTGCTGGCCCGGCAGCATCGGAACACCTGCTGGCCAGATCGCTGTCGCCGGGCCCGAGCCCGTTTTTGCCGACTGCCGGACGGACCTCCAGCACCTGGCGGGAGATCTGCGGTACCTCGGACCCAACATCAGGGCGCCCGCGACGGTAGATCTGGCGTTCCTGTCGCGCACGGTCGGCATCATATTCGGATCAATTCACGGCGCGCTGGTCTGCGAGGCTGAAGGCGTGCCCGTGTCGGAGTTCACAGCGATACTGCCAGCCGGCGACAGAGCCATTTCGCTGACGCAAGCGATCCATGACGGGTCTTTCGAAACCATCACCGCGGCCGGTGCCTCGGTCGATGTCGCCGCCAGCGCTGTGACGCGTATGCAGCAACAGGCGCGCGATGCCGGCATAAACAGCGAACTGCCCGACCTGCTTTGCGACTGGGTCAGGCGCGCCCAAGTGGCCGGTTATGGATCGCAGGAAACCGCCGCTGTCATTAAAGTCATCCGTCAACACCATTGATCTTGTCAGGCTCGATGCACCGGCACCTGTGTCCCGCACAGCCCATACATGATCCCCTCGGGCCTCGGGCTCGGTCCGCAGGATCTGGTGATATCCTGCGAAGATATCTTCAGCGCCTGCGCATCCGACGACGCGCCCCCTCAGGAGAGCGCCGAGGATCCACGCGAATCGCGGCAAGCTCTTGCGCGGATCACGGGTCGAGATCCGCCCCTGCACCGTCAGATGTTCAAGGTCGGTTCCTGCCCCGGCTCCGGCCCTGAACCGGGCCTCGCGTTTAAATTGTTGAAAAAAGGTGAATGCTCGTCGGTCTGCAAATCGTGCAACAAAACTTTCATGCGATGCATGTGCGCGAAGGTTGCATTAGCAGGCGCAAATTCGTTAAAAAATAGTTACCGGTTCTGCCTGTGATTTTCTCGCAGGCATCCCGCGTAAGCGAGGGGGGCGCTTGGGGCGGCAGGTTCGCGCCCAGCTTCCGATCCAGCGGCCTTGAGCCGCTGTTGGCGTCGCGGCTCGCGCAGGGGAATCCCGATTGGACCCGATGCGGTCGAGACAGAAGGGGTGCGATCGGATTCGGATCGGGGGGAGCAGGGGCTTTCTCGCGAAAGATCGGATTGTGCCGTGCACTCGCGGCGGAGGATGAGATCCCTTCGTCCGCCAACACGGGAGACTTTATCATGAAGAAGCTTGTTTTCGCGACGGCGGCCGTGGCAGCAGCCGCGTTGCTCGGCTCGGCGGCGATGGCCGGCCAGCCGTCAACCAAGGGCAATGGCCTGCCGCTGATCTCGATGCAGGACTCGTGGCAACTGAGTATCCACGCCTACGATACGTGCCCGACGAACCCGTATGACAACACGATGCGGCGCACCATCGTGGTCCAGGCCAGTGGGGTGAGCACCGGCGCCGCGCACCCGGACTCGACAACGAATAACGATATCTTGTTGGAGCCGAACGACACCGACTCGTTCCAGGTCGTGGACGGCAACGCCTGCGACGACGATCCGGCATTACTCTCGCTTCCCCAGATGGTCGCCAGTGACTACGAGCTGTTCATAAAATACATCGGCAAGCCTGGCACGCAGCTTGATCCGGCTCTATGCGCGACTGACGGCACCACCACCTACTGCAACTTGGACACAGCCGTCCATACCCGCACAACCGGCAAGGGCGCGGTGAAGTTCACTAATGCGACGAGAGACCTGTTGGGCGGGATCCCGGACCCGGGCACTACGGGGGGCGGTCTTTGCAGCGGGAACTATTGCGACCTTTTCGATCCCGGTCTTTTCGGCTACTTCTGGGACTGGTCGGCGACCTCTGGCGCCAAGGCCATTCTGGTCTTCGTGCCCTGCGCCACCTCGAAAACGTCGACAGACCCGGCTGAAGTGAGCTGCTTCTGAGCTTTCTCAAAAGACAGTCGGCCTGGCCGGCACAGACTGAAAGTTGAGGATGACGCCACCGACGCCGGCGCCCTCGGGCGCCGGCATCTCTAATTGTCCCCCACCAAGACACCCATACTACCGGATCGATCCGGGGCTTCCTCCGGGCGCCGGCACACGCACCCCGGCCCCGATCCGGGGCCTGCGTTAGGCCCCGCACAGGCCCCGCCGCGCAACCCCGCCTCACACCGTTCTCAGATACGCGTCGTATTCCACGTCCGAGACGCGGCCCATCAGGGTCGCGCGCTCCTGCCGCTTCATGGCGCCGAAGACGTGGCGGAACTCGCCGCCCAGCCATTCGGCCACGAAGGCGGAGCCGCTGAACAGCTGCTCGGCCATGGCCCAGCTCACCGGCAGCGGCTCGCCGTCGTCCGGTCCCGCCTCGCGCGCCACCGGCGGTCCCGGCTCGAGCCCCCGCCCGATGCCGTCGAGCGCGCCCGCCAGCGCCGCCGCCGCCAAAAGGTAGGGGTTGGCGTCCGAGCCCGAGACCCGGTGCTCCACCCGCGCGCCCTTGCCGTGCGTCTCGGGCACGCGCACCGGCACCGAGCGGTTGTCATGGCCCCAGGCCGCCACCACCGGCGCATACGAGCCCGGCACGAAGCGGCGATAGCTGTTGTGGTGCGGCGCGAACACCAGCATCGCCTCGGCCAGCGAGGCCAGCATCCCCGCCACCGCGTGGCGGATCAGCGGCGCCGGGCCATTGCCGCCCCCGTCGAAGGCGTTTCGGCCCGTCTTGTCCAGCAGGCTCAGATGCGCGTGCATGCCCGAGCCCGCCATGGCGCCGAAGGGCTTGGGCATGAAGCTCGCGTCCATGCCGTGCGCCCGCGCCACGCCGCGGATCGCCCGCTTCAGCGCGATCATGTGGTCGGCGGCCACCAGCGGGTCCTCGACATGGCGCAGGTTCATCTCGAACTGCCCGGCGCCGAACTCGCAGATCGCGGTCTCCGCCGGCGCGCCCAGCGCCTGGGCGGCGCGGGTGATGTCGGCCATCACCGGCTCGAAGGCGCGCATCACCTCCATGTCGTAGAGCTGCGCGCGCGCCAGCCGCCCGCCCGCCACCGGGTTTACCGGCGGCGCCGCCTCCTGCGCGTCGATCAGGTAGAACTCGAGCTCCAGCGCCATCACCGGGCGATAGCCCATCTCGGCCGCCCGCTCGGCCACCCGCATCAGCACGCCCCTGGGGTCGTAGCCGCAGATGGCGCCGTTGCCGGCCTCGGTGACCATGCACTGCAGCTGCGCGGTGGGCCGTTTGGCCCAGACCATGGGCTTGAGCGTCGCCTCGATCGGCACCAGGTTGCCGTCGGGGTCCCCGGTCTCCAGCGCGATCCCCGCCTCGGCCACGTCGGCGCCGAAGATGTCGAGCCCCAGCGTCGAGACCGGCAGCTTCATGGTGCCGGTCGCCAGCTTCTCCAGCATCTCGATCGGCACCAGCTTGCCGCGCGCCACGCCGTTGAGGTCCGAGACATAGACCTCGGCCACCTCGATCTCGGGGTGGCGCTCGCAAAACCGGGCCAGGTGGGCAGCGAAGGTCATGCGGCCTCCCTGGTGCGGGCGAGCAGGCAGATCATCTCCAGCGCCAGCGTGGCGCCGGCCAGCGCGGTGATCTCGGCGTGGTCGTAGGGCGGCGCCACCTCGACCACGTCCATGCCCACCAGCCGGATGCCGTCGAGGCGGCGGATGATCTCCTTGGCCTGCCAGGTGGTCAGCCCGCCGCACACCGGCGTGCCGGTCCCGGGCGCGAAGGCGGGGTCGAGGCAGTCGATGTCGAAGGTGATATAGGCCCGGTTGTCGCCCACCACCTCGCGGATGCGCGCCACCGTGGCGTCGATGCCCTCGCCGTGCACGCGGTTGGCGTCGTGCACCACGAAGTCCGAGGGGTCGGTATAGGTCGTCCGGATCCCCACCTGGATCGAGCGCCGCGCATCCACGATGCCGTCCTCGGCGGCGTGGTGGAACATGGTGCCGTGGTCGATGCGCCTGCCGTCGTCGATCGCCGTATCGCAATGCGCGTCGAACTGGATCAGGCTCAGGCCCTGACCATGCACCGCCGCATGCGCGCGCAGGCTCGGGTATGTTGTGAAGTGGTCGCCGCCCAGCACCAGCGCCGCCACCCCCTGCCCGATCACGCCCAGAAGCGTCTCCTCGATGCGCCCGGGCACGGCCTCGGGGTAGCCGAAGTCGAAGTCCACGTCGCCCCAGTCCACCACGTCCAGCCGCTCGAACGGGTCGAACGGCGAGGGCCAGGGGTGGCTCCAGGAAAGCTGCGCCGAGGCGGCGCGGATGCCACGCGGCCCGAAGCGGCAGCCCGGCCGGTTCGAGGTCGCGGTGTCGAACGGCACCCCGATCACGGCGAGGTCCACGCCCTCGAGCTCGCGCGCATAGCGCCGCCGGCAAAAGCTCAGCGCGCCCGAATACATCTGCTCGTCATGCGTGCGCGCCCGCGCATCGCCGGCGAGGAAGGCATAGTCCTTGCGGTAGGGATCGCTCACCGGACCCTCCTCATCGCTCACCCTCCTCCCACGCCGCCGGATCACTGCACCGAATTCGGGCCGCAGGCAAGAGCTTGACGGCGCGGGGCGCGCCGAGCATACGGGTGCCGCAATCACAAGCGAGGGATCAATGGGCACCGCCCCCAACCTGCGCACGACCGCCGAATACCAGGCGATGGACGCCGCGCATCACTGGCACCCCTTCACCGACACGAAGGCGCTGAACGCCAAGGGCGCCCGGGTCTACAGCGGCGCCCAGGGCGTGTGGCTCACCGATTCCCAGGGCAACCGCGTCCTCGACGGCATGGCCGGGCTGTGGTGCGTCGCAGTGGGCTATGGCCGCGACGAGATCGTCGAGGCCGTGGCGCGCCAGATGCGCGCGCTGCCCTACTACAACACCTTCTTCCAGTGCACCCATCCGCCCGCGGCCGAGTTCGCCGAGGCGCTCACCGCTGCGGCGCCCGCGCAGATGAACCGGGTCTTCTTCACCAATTCGGGCTCCGAGGCCAACGACACCGTGTTCCGCCTCGCCCGGCTCTACTGGGACTGTCGGGGCAAACCCTCGAAGAAGACCTTCATCGCGCGGCATAACGCCTATCACGGCTCGACCGTGGCCGGCGCCTCGCTCGGCGGCATGGCCGGCATGCACCGGCAGTCGGGCCTGCCGATCGGCGGCATCCACCACATCGGCCAGCCCTACTGGTTCGGCGAGGGCCGCGAGATGGACCCCGCCGAGTTCGGGCGGCTGCGTGCGCGCGAGCTCGAGGCGGCCATCGACTGGCTCGGCGAGGACAATGTCTGCGCCTTCATCGCCGAGCCGATCCAGGGCGCCGGCGGCGTCATCATCCCGCCCGAGAGCTACTGGCCCGAGATCGCCCGCATCTGCGCCGAGCGCGAGATCCTGCTGATCGCCGACGAGGTGATCACCGGCTTCGGCCGCACCGGCAACATGTGGGGGGCTCAGACCTACGCCATCTCGCCCGACTTCATGTCCATCGCCAAGGGCATGACCTCGGGCTACGTGCCCATGGGCGGCGTGCTGATCGCCGACCGCGTCGCCGAGGTTTTGATCGAGCAGGCCGGCGAGATCTTCCACGGTTACACATATTCGGGCCACCCGGCGGCCTGCGCCGCCGGGCTGGCCAGCCTGCGCATCTTGCAGGAGGAGCGCCTGGTCGAGCGCGTGCGCGACGACATCGGCCCCTACCTGCAGGCGCGCTGGGCCACGCTGGCCGGGCACCCGCTGGTCGGCGAGGCGCGCATGAAGGGCCTGATCGGCGCGCTCGAGCTGGTGCGCGACAAGGCCACCATGGCCCGCTTCCCCAACGAGGGCACCACCGGCACGCGCTGCCGCGACATCTCGGTGGCCAGGCGCCAGCTGGTGATGCGTGCCGTGCGCGACACCATGATCATCTCGCCGCCGCTGGTGATCAGCCGCGAGGAATGCGACCTCCTGGTCGAGCGCGCCCGGCTGGCGCTCGACGACCTCGCCGACGAGCTGACCCGCGAGGGTGCATTCGCGTGAGCGCCGGTTGATTTTCGCGCGCTCCGTCACATCGTCTCGCCAAAGCGAGGGCCCCGGCCCATCCCACGGGAGAACGACATGACGGAGAAACTGACGCTCTACGGCTTCGACGGCTCGACCTATGTGCGCACGGTGAAGATGCTGCTCGACGAGAAGGGCGCGAGCTATGATCAGGTGCCGGTCAACGTGCTCGCCGGCGAGCCGCGCCAGCCCGAGCACCTCAAGCGCCACCCCTTCGGCAAGGTGCCCGTGCTCGACCATGGCTCCTTCCGCATCCTCGAGACCGGGGCCATCACCCGCTACCTCAACGACCAGCTGCCCGGCAAATCGCTGGTGCCCGAGAGCGCGCACGACCGCGCCCGCATGGACATGGGCATCAGCCTCTACGACAGCTACGGCTACACCGCCCTGATCGGGGTGCCCGGCTACTACCTGTTCCCCGACCTGATCGGCGGCAAGAACGAGCAGGCGCACCGCGACGCCATCGAGGCCTCCCGCCTGGTCCTCACCGAGATCATGAAGATCCGCGGCGACGACCCCTGGATCGCCGGGGCGGCGCCCAGTCTGGCCGACTTCTACCTCGCCCCGATGGTCTTCTATGTCAGCCTGGTCGAGGACAAGGACACCGTCTTCGACGTCCCCGGCTTCGCCGACTGGTGGGCCCGCGTGCAGGAGCTGGAGTCCTACAAGGTGACCGAGCCGGACCTCGGCTGAGGGACGGGTCTCGGGCCCGGCCGGGCCGCCTCGGGGCCATGACGGCCGCACAGGGGCCAGATCGGGGGGGGCGCATGGCCGGCTATCTCGACGCGAACGACACGCCCGGGGTCTACCCGCCCAGCTGGTATGCCGAGACCGCCGGCGCGCTGCCCGGCCACCCCGCGCTCGCGGGCGAGACCCGGGCCGATGTCTGCGTCATCGGCGGCGGCTTCGCCGGCCTCTCCGCCGCGCTGCACCTGGCCGGGCGCGGCCTCTCCGTCGTGCTGGTCGAGGCCAACCGCATCGGCTGGGGCGCCTCGGGCCGCAACGGCGGCCAGCTCGCCACCGGCCCGCGCGCCTCGATGCACAAATACGAACGCCTGGTGGGCCGCGAAGACGCCGCCAAGGTGTGGCAGATCGCGCTCGAGGCCAACCGGCTGGTCAAGGAGCTGATCGAGCGGCACGGCATCGACTGCCAGTTCACGCCGGGCCATGTCGAGGCGTTCTGGAAGCGCTCGCACGCGGCCGAGGGCCTCGCCTATCCCGACCACCTGCGCCGGCACTACGGCTACGAGGCGATCCGCGCCGTGCCCCGCGAGGAAATGGCCCGGATGCTCGGCACAAGCCGCTACTGGGGCGGAATTCTCGACGAATGGGCCGGCCACCTGCACCCGCTGCGCCTCGCGCTCGGCCTCGGCCGCGCCGCCAGCGCCGCCGGGGCGCGCCTGTTCGAGCGCAGCCGCGTCACCCGGCTCGCGCCGGGCCGCGTCACCACCGATTCAGGCGCCGTGACCGCCGGCCACGTCATCGTCGCCTGCAACGGCTATCTCGACGGCCTGGTGCCCGCGGTGGCGCGGCTGTCGATGCCGATCAACAA
>NZ_JBZSYN010000105.1:0-4178 GCF_058622915.1 Thermohalobaculum sp.
ATCGGGGTCGGACAGATGATGCAGCACCCCGCAGCAGTCGATGTAATCGAAGGGGCCGAGGCCCGGCGCCTCCACCAGGTCCCCGGTCAGGAAGCGGATCGATTTCAGGCCGCGGGCCTCGGCGCGGGCCTCGGCGATCGCGCGGCTCGACTCCGAGATGTCGAGATAGGTGATCTCGGCGGGGCAGCCGATCTCGGCGAGCCTCTGCGCCAGCATGTTCAGGCCATCGCCGGTGCCGCCGCCCGCGACAAGCGCGCGAAAGGGCGCCGACCAGTCGCGGCGGCCGGCAAACAGGTAGTGGTCGATCTCGACCGGATGCGAGGGCGACCCCTCGATCAGCCGCCTGGCCTCGTCGGCGGGATCGCGGTCGGGGTAAGGATAGACCTCGTACTGGCGCTTGACCGGGTCCATGGAATCCGTCGTTTCCGACATCTGCGTGTCTGTTTCTCGATAGCACCGGCCGGGACAACGGTTCCAGTCTGTTGCGCTGCACCAGGAGAGCCGACGATGCAGGATGAATCCGCCCACCACGCCTATTCGGTCAAGAGCCGCAAGATCGACCCGGCACGCCGCCGGACGACGCGGCCGGACGGCTCGCCGGACGATGACGACCGGGCCGAGATCGGGCCGACGCGACTGGCCTTCACCGAATGGGCGGCGGCGGGGATCGAGCCGCCCGACCTGGCGGGCATGCGGGCGCACCGGCACGGCAGGCTTGTCGCGGCGCTGGCAGCGCGGGACTATGGCGGGCTCTTGATGTTCGACCCGCTGAACATCCGCTACGCGAGCGATTCGACCAACATGCAGATATGGAACACGCACAATCCGTTCCGGGCGGTGCTGCTCTGCGCCGACGGGCACATGGTGCTGTGGGAATACAAGGGGCCCCGTCTTGGCTTCCTGAGCGACTTCAACCCGCTGGTTCGCGAGGTCCGCGAGGGCGCGTCGATGTTCTATTTCGCCAGCGGCGATCAGAACGACGACGACGCGCACGGCTTCGCGGCGCAGGTCGACGAAGTGATGCGCGCGCATGCGGGCAGCAACCGCCGCCTCGCGATCGACAAGATCCTGGCGCACGGGCTCAAGGCGCTGGAGGCAGCGGGCTTCGAGGTGATGGACGGCGAGGAGGTCACCGAGAAGACCCGCGCCGTCAAGGGACCGGACGAGATCAAGGCCATGCGCTGCGCCATGTTCGCCTGCGAGATGTCGGTCGCCGCGATGCACAAGGAGATGCGCCCGGGAATCAGCGAGAATGAGTTGTGGGCAGTGCTGCATGCCGAGAACATCCGGCGCGGCGGCGAGTGGATCGAGACGCGTCTGCTGAGCTCGGGCCCCCGCACATACCCGTGGTTCAAGGAGTGCGGACCGCGGATCATCCGAAACAACGAGATCGTCGCCTTCGATACCGACCTCGTCGGCTGCTACGGCATCTGCGCGGACATCTCGCGCACCTGGTGGTGCGGCGACGGCGCGCCGAGCGCCGAGATGAAGCGGCTCTACCGCTTCGCCCATGAGCACATCATGGAGAACATGGCGCTGCTGAAGCCCGGCGTGAGCTTCCGCGATATCACCTTTGGCGGGCACAATTTGCCGGCGGAATTCGTCGAGCACCGCTACAGCGTGAAAATGCACGGCGTGGGGCTGTGCGACGAGTGGCCCTCGATCAAATATCCCGAGGACTGGTGCGAAGGCGCATTCGATTATCACCTCGAGCCTGGCATGACGCTGTGCGTCGAGGCGCTGATCGCCACCCGGGACGGCGGCTTCTCGATCAAGCTCGAGGACCAGGTGCTGGTCACCGAGACCGGCCACGAGAACCTGACGCGTTATCCCTTCGAGCAGCACTTGCTCGGCTGATCCGCAGGGACCAGCCGCGCCGGCATGGCCGGAAGGAGCCCGTGCGGGAGGGATGTGCACATTGCACAAACCGCCAAGGCATTGAAATCATTATATGCTCCCTGTGCACAGTGGGTATGGTTAACGCTTCTTGGCGCAGGTCCCCCGCCCCGGCACCGGCCTTGACGTTCCGGCCTCGGCCCCAGATGTGCGGAAGGGCCAAATGTGCGAAAGGGCCAAGAGTGCAGGAGGCACAGATGCGGACCGAGAAGCTGGATTTCGCGGGCCATGACGGCAACACGCTGGCGGCGCGTCTCGACCTGCCCGAAGGCAAGCCCGCGGCAGTGGCGCTGTTCGCGCACTGCTTCACCTGCGGCAAGGACATCGCCGCGGCCCGGCGAATCGCCGCGCGGCTGGCGGCGCTGGGCATCGGCGTGCTCAGGTTCGACTTCACCGGCCTGGGCCACAGCGAGGGCGAGTTCGCCAACACGGGCTTTTCCTCCAACGTCGCCGACCTCGTGGCCGCGGCGCGCCATCTGTCGGGCCGCGACATGGCGCCCTCGCTGTTGATCGGGCACAGCCTGGGCGGGGCGGCGGTGCTGGCGGCGGCCGACGACATCCCCTCGGCGAAGGCCGTGGTGACCATCGGCGCGCCGGCCGATCCGGCGCATGTCCTCGAGGAGTTCCGCGGCAAGGTGGAGAAGATTCGCAAGGAGGGCGAAGCGCAGGTGGAGCTGGCCGGGCACCGTTTCACGATCCGGGACGAGTTTCTCGCCGACGTGGAGAAGACACGGCTCGAGGAGAAGATCGGGCGGCTCAAGAAGGCGCTCCTGGTGCTGCACGCGCCGCTCGACGAGATCGTCGGCATCGAGAACGCCACCGCCATCTTCGTCGCCGCGAAGCATCCGAAGAGTTTCGTGACGCTGGACGACGCGGACCACTTGCTGAGCCGGGCCGCGGACGCCGAATACGCCGCCGACATGATCGCCACATGGTCGCGGCGCTATCTGGGCCTCGAGGACGAGCCGGCGCCCGAGGGTGCACCGGAGGGCGTGGTGCGGGTCTCGGAGGCCGACCCGCAAGGCTTCCTGCAGGACGTGATGGCCGGCCCGAAGCACCTGCTCAGGGCGGACGAGCCGACAGGCAGCGGCGGCACCGACCTGGGGCCCAGCCCCTACCAGTTCCTCGCCGCGGGGCTCGGCGCTTGCACCTCGATGACGGTGCGCATTTATGCGCGGCGCAAGGACTGGCCGCTGACGCATGTCGCGGTCGACGTGACGCATGGCAAGGTCCACGCAAATGACTGCGAGGATTGCGAGGACGACGGTGCGAAAATCGACCTCTTTCGGCGCAGGATCCGGCTCGAGGGCGACCTCGACGACGAGCAACGGGCGCGTCTGGTGGAGATCGCGAACAAGTGCCCGGTGCATCGCACGCTGCTGGGCACGATCAAGATCGACACGGAGTTGGTCGAGTAGGTCCTGTTCGGCGCGACCGGCTGCTGCTAGGCAAAGCCCATGAGGGGTCCTCTCGACGCCGACATGTACCGGACCGACCGGCCGGTGGAGAGCTGGTGGCGCGCCTCGGCGCCGCCTTGGCGTGCGCCGGCGCCGCTGGGATCGGACGCGACCGCGGAGGTCGCCATCATCGGCGGCGGGTATGCCGGCCTGTCCTGCGCGATCCGGCTGGCCGAGCTGGGCATCGCCAGCGCGGTGCTGGACGCGGGCGAGATCGGCTGGGGCGCGTCGGGACGCAATGGCGGCATCGTCGGGCTGCGCTCGGACAAGCTTTCCGACAACGCCATGATTCGCCGCTATGGCGAGGAGGAATTCGGCCGCTATGTGCGTGCGGCAGCCGAGGGCAACCACCGCCTGCGCGCCTTTTGCATGGAGGCGGGGCTCGCGGATGCGGTCCAGGGCGACGGCGAGTTCTGGCTGGCCCATTCCGCCCGCGTCGCCATCGGGCTCGAGGCCGAGCGCAGCGAGCACGGCGTCGAGCTCGAGCTGGTGCCGCCCGACGATGTCGAGGGCGTGCGGCGGCATGGCGGCCTTCTGGTCCGCCCCGGCTTCGGCATCCACCCCTTGCGGCTGGTTCGGGCGCTGGCCGACCGGGCGGCGCAGCTGGGGGTGCGGGTGTTCCCGCGCTCGGAGGTCGTTCGCTGGGAGCGCGACGGGGCCCGGCACCGGCTGGTAACGGCGGCAGGCGGGGTCGCGGCCTCGCGCGTGGTGCTTGCGACCAACGGCTTCACGCCCGACGGGCTCCACCCGCGCTTCGACGGCCGGGCGGTGCCGGTGATCTCCAACATCGGCGTGACGCGGGTGCTCACGGAGGCGGAGCGCGCC
>NZ_JBZSYN010000106.1:0-21545 GCF_058622915.1 Thermohalobaculum sp.
CCGCCTACGAGGCACGGCTCACCGGCTTCGTTGAGCGGGCGCTGGCCGATGCGGGCTTCACGCAAGCCTTCGAGCACGACGCGCGCCCTTTCATCGCCGCCGGAGCACGCAAGAGCCTGGTGCAGCTGGCCCTCAAGCTCCTGCTGCCCGGCATTCCGGACATCTATCAGGGCACCGCCTGGGCCGATCTCAGCCTGGTCGACCCCGACAACCGCCGGCCGGTAGACTTCGCCGCGCGCCAGGCGGCGCTGGAGAAGCGCGGCGCGGCCGACCCCTTCGACTCGGCGAGCATGAGCCTGATGCGCCGCCTGCTCGCGCTCCGGGCCGAGTTGCCCGACCTTTTCGCCGAGGGCGCCTATCGCCCGCTCGAAGTCAGCGCGGCGGACGGGCGCTATCTCGGCGCTGCGCGAACGCGGGCCGAAACGGCCGTGCTGGTCCTGGCCGAGCTCTCGGCGCCGGCCGCGCGGGCGCCCGGCACCCCGCGGTTCCGCTTGCCCGGCGCGTGGCAGGCTGCCCGCTTCGAGGCAGTCTGGCCGGATGCCCGCCCGCGCCGCAACGGCGCCACGCTTTCGCCCGAAGACGGTTTCACCGGCGCGCCGTTGCTGGTTCTGCGCGGCTCGGTCGCGACCTGAGCGGGCCGGGCAAAAGCCCCTCGTTTCGATAGACTCCCGCCGCCCCGGCTCAGGCCGCTGCGCGCAGCCCCAGGATATGCCGCGCCTCCTGCCACGAGGCCACCGGGCGCTCGTACTTCTCGCAAAGCTCGACGGCGCGGCGCACCAGCGCGGCGTTGGAAGGCGCCAGCGTGTCGCGGTCGATGCGGACGTTGTCCTCCAGCCCGGTGCGGGTGTGGCCGCCCGCCGCAATGGCCCATTCGTTCAGCCTGATCTGGCCCGCCGCGATGCCGGCGCCGCACCAGGTGGCCTCCGGCGCGATGCGTCGCACGGTGCGGACATAGAAGTCGAACACCTCGCGGTCGACCGGCATGGCGTTCTGCACGCCCATGACGAACTGGACGTGCAGCGGGCCCTTGAGCTTGCCCTCCTTCTGCATCTTCACGGCCTGGAAGATGTGGCTGAGGTCGAAGGCCTCGATCTCGGGCTTTATGTCGTATTTCAGCATCTCCTCGGCCAGCCAGTCCACGAGGTCCGGCGGGTTCTCGTAGACCCGGGTGGGGAAGTTGTTCGAGCCGACCGAGAGCGAGGCCATGTCGGGCCTGAGCGGCAGCATGCCGCCGCGCTCCCTGCCCGCGCCCGAGCGCCCGCCCGTGGACAGCTGGATGATCATGCCGGGGCAGTGCTTGCGAAGTCCCTCCATCAGCCGCGCGAACCGCTCTGGGTCCGAGGTGGGCGTGCCGTCCTCCTTGCGCACGTGGCAGTGCGCCAGGCTGGCGCCGGCCTCGAAGGATTCCTGGGTCGACTCGACCTGCTCGTCAATGGTGATCGGCACGGCCGGGTTGTTGGACTTTTGCGGCACCGAGCCGGTGATGGCGACGGCGATGATGCAGGGCTCGGACGAACGGTCGGACATGCAGGCTCCCTCAGATGTCGAAGAACACGGTCTCGGCCGGGCCGGCGAGATGGATGTCGAAGCGGTAGACCGCGCCCGCGGGCGCGGCGATCAGGGTCTGCCGGCGATGCGGCTCGACACGGGCGAGCACCGGGTCGGCTGCGTTGGCCGCCGCCTCGTCGGCGAAGTAAAGCCGGGTGTGCAGGCCGATGTTGATGCCGCGCGCCACCAGCCACATGGTCAGGTGCGGCGCCTGCAGCGCGCCGCCGGGCGCCGGCACCGGGCCGGGCTTGACCGTCTCGAAGCCGAAGCGGCCGGTGGCGAGATCGGGCACAACCCTGCCCCAGCCGGTAAACCCAGGCTCGACCTCGGCTGCGCGGGGATCCTCGGGGTGCGGGTAGCGGCCCTCGGCGTCGGCCTGCCACACGTCGATGACGGCGTCGCGAACTGGGGCGCCATCGGCGTCGTGGACCGTGCCCTCGATGCGGATGCGTGGGCCGCTCACGCCTCGGGCGGCGATGGTCTCGCCCGGCTGCGGCCCCTTGACCCGCAGGCCCGCGACGGCGGGGGCCAGGCCGATATGGACATAGGGGCCCGCGGTCTGCGAGGGGGTCTCCGCCAGATAGGGCAGCTTGGCGCGCATCAGCTGCCCTCCAGCCGGTTCTCGAACGGCGTGGCGCGGCGGCCCCTCAGCACGATGTCGAAGCGGTAGGCCAGCGCGTCGAAGGGCTCCGACGCCGGCATGTCCAGGGGCGCGACCAGGCGCTCGATGGCCGCCGCCTCGGGAATGGTGTTCACGATTGCGCAGCGCGGGATCAGCGGGTCGCCCTCGAAATACATCTGGGTGATCAGCCGCTGGCAGAAGGCATGGCCGAACAGCGAGAAGTGGATGTGCGCCGGGCGCCAGGTGTTCTGGCCGTTCGGCCAGGGATAAGCGCCGGGGCGAACGGTGCGGAACCGGTAGACGCCCTCGGCGTCGGTCAGCGTACGGCCCCAACCGCCGAAATTGGGGTCGAGGGCCGCCAGATACCCGTCGTTGACGTGGCGATAGCGGCCGCCGGCGTTGGCCTGCCAGACCTCGACCAGCGTGCCGGGGACGGGCCGGGCGTTCTCGTCGAGCACGCGGCCGTGCACCAGGATGCGCTCGCCGACCGGCGAGCCTTCGGTCGCGTAGTTGCGCAGCAGATCGTTGTCGAGCGGGCCCAGGTCGGGCGGCCCGAACACCGGGCCGGTGGTCTCCGACAGCGTCGGGGCGAGCGCGACCAGCGGGCGGCGCGGCGCGCGGGCGACCGAGGTCTTGTAGCCGGGCGTCAGCGCCGGCGGATGCTGGCCGCGGTCGCGCGGATAATAGTCGCCAAAGCCGGCCATCCGTAGTCCTCCTCGGCACCGAAACTGCGTCGGATCCGGTGCCGCGGCAAGCCCGGCTTTGCCGGGCCGGACGGGGTCACGGCGGGCACCGGAGGCTGGCCGCGCCGGCTGTGCACAGTGCACAAACACGCAACTCGTTGATTTTGCTATGCTTTTAAAATGAACCGCATGCGCACGCGCCAACAGGGGCGCCCGGTCCGCGCCCTCAGCCCTTGACCGGGCGCTTGTGCGTGCCGGGCTCGGCCTCGGGCGACAGGCGCTGGTCGGCCTCCTCCATCGGCTGGCTGGTGAAACCCTCGAGCCCGGCGGTCGCCTCGGCGTCGCGGGCGATCGCGATCGAGCTGGTGCCATAGGCGGTGACCAGCTCGGCCAGCGAGCGCAGCGCGTGCATGTGGATGCGCTCGTAGCCATGCGAGGCGTCGATGCCGAAGCAGGCCAGCGCCGTGCGCACGTCGGCCCCCGCCTCGATCGCCGAGGCGGAATCCGAGCGGTAGTAGCGGAACACGTCCTTTTGGAAGCGGATGTCGTGCTCGCGGCACAGATCGACGAGCTTGCGCGACAGGTGCCAGTCGAACGGACCGGTCTGGTCGGCCATGGAGATGGTCACGCCGAACTCGTCGGAGTTCTGCCCGGGCGCGGTGGTGCCGTTGTCGATGGTGACCATGGCCGCCACGTCATGGGCCAGGATCGACGAGGCGCCGTGGCCGATCTCCTCGGAGATGGTGAACAGCCAGAAGAGGTCGACCGGCGGCGTCTCGCCCGATTCCACCAATGCCTTGATGGCGGCCAGCATCACCGCCGCGCCGGCCTTGTCGTCGAGATGGCGCGAGACGATGAAGCCGTTGTCGAGGAACTCGGGCTGCGGGTCGATGGCGACGATGTCGCCCACGTCGATGCCAAGCCGGCGCAGGTCCTTCTCGCCATAGGACCAGGCGTCGATGCGCAACTCGACATACTGCCAGCCGGTCGGCTGGGTATCGACCTCCTGGTTGAAGGTATGGCCCGACGCCTTCAGCGGCAGGATCGTGCCGCGATAGGCGCCGCGGTCGCTGAACACGGTGGCGCGCGCGCCTTCGGCGAAGCGCGCGGACCAGTGGCCGATGGAGACCAGCTCGAGCCGGCCGTTCGGCTTGAGCGCCTTGACCTGCGCGCCCAGCGTGTCGAGATGGCTGACGATGGCGCGGGCGGGCTGGCGCTCGGCCCCGGCCATGCGGGCGCGGATGGCACCGCGGCGCGTCAGCTCGACCTCGAGGCCGAGCCGCTCGAGTTCCTCCGAGACGTGGCGCACCACCACGTCGGTGTAGCCCGAGGGGCTGGGGATCTCGAGCAGCCGCTCCAGCCGGTCCTGCAGATAGGGGATGTCGATGTTCAGACGGGGCATGCCTTCCCTTTATTGCGTCGCCATGCGGGCGGAGGCCGGAACCGAAAGCGGGAACAAGAGGTCGATGAAGCGCTCGGCGGTCGGCTGCGGCTCGTGGTTGGCCAGCCCGGGGCGCTCGTTCGCCTCGATGAAGGCATAGTCGGGCTCGCGCGGGCTGCGGATGACGAAGTCGACGCCGGTCACGGGGATCCCGATCGCCCGCGCCGCGTCGACCGCTGCCTTGATCAGGGTGGGATGCGTCTCCTCGGTCACGTCGTGGATCGTGCCCCCGGTGTGCAGGTTGGCGGTCTTGCGCACCGCCATTTCCTTGCCGTCCTCGAGCACGTCGTCAAGCCGGTAGCCGGCGCCGTGCAGGCAGCGCTCGGTCTCGGCGTCGAGCGGGATGCGGCTCTCGCCGCCGGTGGCGGCGGCGCGGCGGCGGCTTTGCGCCTCGATCAGCTTGCGCACCGTGTTGACGCCGTCGCCGATGATACGCGCGGGGCGGCGCACGGCGGCGGCGACCACCTTGTAATCGATCACGATCAGGCGCAGGTCGTCGCCCTCGACCATCTCCTCGATGACCACGCGGTCCGAGATTCTCTGTGCCTCGGCGAGCGCGGCCTCGATCTCGGCGGGCGTGGTCAGGCCGACCGAGACGCCGCGGCCCTGCTCGCCGCGGGCGGGCTTCACCACCACCGCGCCGTGGCGTTCGAGGAAGGCGGCGATGGCCTTCTCGTCCCCGGCGTCGACCTGCTCGGGCACGCGCACGCCGGCGCGCGCGACCACGCGCCGGGTCACCGCCTTGTCGTCGCAGATCGACATCGCGACCGCCGAGGTCAGCTCGCTCAGCGACTCGCGGCAGTGGATCGAGCGGCCCCCCTGGGTGAGCCGGAAGAAGCCGCCCTCGGCATCGGTGACCTCGACATGGATGCCGCGCCGGCGGGCCTCGTTGACGATGATCTCGGCGTAAGGGTTGAGCGCCTCGCCGGTGGTGGGGCCAGTGAACAGCGCCTCGTTGATCGGGTTGCGCCGCTTCACCGCGAAGAACGGCATGCGGCGGAAGCCGAGCTTCTCGTAAAGCCCGATCGCCTCGGCGTTGTCGTGCAGCACCGAGAGGTCCATGTAGGCGGCGCCGCGCGCGGCGAAGTGCTCGGCGAGGCGCCGCACCAGCGCCTCGCCCACCCCGGGGCGCGCCGCCTGCGGGCTGACCGCGAGGCACCACAGCGACGAACCGCGCTCGGGGTCGGAGAAGACATGGTGGTGATCGACCCCGGTGACCGAGCCGATCACCGCGCCGGTCTCGTCATCCTCGGCCACCAGCACGGTGACCTCGCGCGAATCGCGCTCGGACCAGAAGAAGTCGGGGCGCACCGCGACCATGCCGCGCGCGTCGTAGATCACGTTCACCGCCTCGGCGTCGGTCCGGGTCGAGAGCCGGCGGATGAAGAAGCCGCGGTTCTTGCGCCGCGACGCGCGGTAGGTCGCGAGATCAAGCCGGTAGGAATGCGAGGGATCGAGGAACAGCTCCTGAGGTGCTGCTGCAAGAACGACGTGTGGGTCCTTGACATAGAAGGCAATATCGCGCTGATCCGGGCGCTCACTGCGCATCTCCTCGGCAAGCGTCTTGGCGCTTTCGAAGGTCTGGGCGAACAGGATGCGGCCCCAGCCGCAATGCACCACGGCATTAGTCCTGGGCGGCGCGGCCTCGCCGGTGGCCGGCTTCAGCTCGCTCTCGCGCATCCTGCGCAGACGGTGCTCGACGGCGCCCCGGCGGCGCCTTTCCTGCGCGGCCATTGCTCAGATCCCCTGCGACTGCAGCCACATCTCCAGGAGCGCCAGTTGCCACAACTCGGAGCCCCTGAGCGGCGTGATGTGCTCGTCCGGCGCGGCGAACAGCGTCTCGAGGTAGTCCTGGCGGAACAGGCCGCGGCTACGGGCGTCCTCGCTGCCCAGCGCACCACGCACCATATCGAGATAGGGCCCCCGGATGTATTTCAAAGCCGGCACCGGGAAGTAGCCCTTGGGCCGGTCGATCACCTCGGACGGGACCACCCGCCGCGCCGCCTCCTTCAAAACGCCCTTGCCGCCGTGGCTGAGCTTGTGCCTGGGCGGCATGCGGGCCGCCAGTTCCACCAGCTCGTGGTCGAGGAAGGGCACGCGCGCCTCCAGCCCCCAGGCCATGGTGTGGTTGTCGACCCGCTTCACCGGGTCCTCGACCAGCATCACGCCGGTGTCGATCCTCAGCGCCTTGTCCACCGCGTCGTCGGCGCCGGGCATGGCAAAGTGCCGCTCGACGAAGGCGACGGCCTCGTCGCGCTCGGCGAGGTAGTCCGGATTAAGGTGCTGCGCCAGCGTCTCGCGCGAGCGGTCGAAGAAGGCGGCGGCGTAGTCGGCGACGGGGGCGTTGGAATCCTTGAGCTTCGGATACCAGTGATAGCCGGCGAAGACCTCGTCGGCCCCCTGCCCCGACTGCACCACCTTGATCTTCTTGGCCACCTCGCGGCTGAGCAGATAGAAGCCGATGTTGTCGTAGCTAACCATCGGCTCCGACATGGCGTGGATGGCGCCGGGCAGGGTCTCGCGCATCTCCTCGCCGGCGATGAAGATCTTGTGGTGGTCGGTGCTGAAGTGGCGCGCGATCAGGTCGGAGTACTGGAACTCGTCGCCCTTCTCCTCGTTCGCGGCCTCAAAGCCGATGGAGAAGGTGGCCAGCCCCTCCTGCCCCTGCTCGGCCAGGAGCCCGACGATGACCGAGGAGTCCACGCCGCCCGAGAGCAGCACGCCGACCGGCACGTCGGCCACCATGCGCCGGCGCACGGCGGTGCGCAGCGCGTCAAGCGTCAGGTCGCACCATTCCTCGAACGGGCGCTCGGCATCCTCGGGTGTGCGGGCGTAGCTCAGGCGCCAGTACTCGCGGTCGGTATGGGTGCCGTCGGGCTCGATGGTGCGCATGGTTGCGGGGGGCAGCTTGCGCACGCCCTTGAGGATCGTGCGCGGCGCGGGCACCACGGCGTGGAAGCTCATGTAGTGGGCGAGCGCGACGCGGTCGATTTCGGTGTCAACGCCGCCCGCCGCCAGCAGCGCCGGCAGGGTCGAGGCGAAGCGCAGGCAGCCCTCGCCCTCGGCATAGTAGAGCGGCTTGATGCCGAAGCGGTCGCGGCAAAACGTGACGCGGCCGGTCTCGCGCTCGTGCAGCGCGAAGGCGAACATGCCGTGGAAGCGGTTGACGCAGTCCGGGCCCCACTCGGCCCAGGCCTTGAGGATCACCTCGGTGTCGCTGTGCGAGGCGAAGTTATAGCCCTTGGCGGCCAGGTCGCGCCGCAGCTCGGGATAATTGTAGATGCAGCCGTTGAAGGCGATGGTCAGCCCCAGCGCCGTGTCGACGAAGGGCTGCGCCCCCTTCTCGCTCAGGTCGATGATGCTGAGGCGGCGGTGGCCGAAGCCGACCCGCCCGCGCGTGACGATGCCGCAGTCGTCGGGGCCGCGCGGGGCGAGCGAATCGGCCATGCGCTCGATGCGCGTGCCCGAGGCGGGGCGGCCATCGAAGGTGATCTCTCCGCAGATGCCACACATGGGGCGTCAGGTGCTCCCCTCTCGATTCGTTTGCATCGGTTCGATTAGCACGCTAATCATTTGGTTTCAAATGATCCGGGCTCGAACGAATCAGGGACGATGACCGGCGACCGCGACGAGGCCACCCGCATGTTCAAGGCGATCCGGCGGATCGCCCATGCGGTCGATCTGCGCTCCAGCGCGCTCGCCCGCATGACGGGGCTGACGATCCCGCAGATCGTGGTGCTTGCCAGCGTGCGCGAGCTCGGCGAGGTGACCACGCGCGAGGTCTCGAGGGCCGCCGACATGAGCGCCGCGACGGTGGTGGCGATCCTCGACAAGCTGGAGGCGAAGCGGCTGGTCGAGCGCTACCGCTCCACTGTCGACCGGCGCATCGTGCACACGCGCCTGACCGCCGAGGGCGCCGCCGTTCTGGCCGCGGCGCCGCCGGCGCTCGACGCGCCATTCTGCAGCGCGCTGAAACGGCTGCCCGGCAACGAGCGCAGCCAACTGATCTCGGCGCTAGAGACCATCGCCGACATGATGGACGGGCAGATGGCCTCGCTGCCCGCTCAGGAGAGCGGCGCGGGTCCGAGCTGACCCGCCGTCAGGCGCCCTTCTGCGGCCGCATGTCGCCGGGATTGATGCCCGCGACCACCGTCGGCTTCTTCATGGCGTCGCGGCGGAAGGGCTCGCCCAGCTCCTGGTTCAGGATCACCTCGATGAAGGTGGTGACGCCCTCCGATTGCGCGCGGCAGGCGGCAGCCAGCGCCTCGGTCAGCTCTTCCTGAGTGCCCACGCTCACGCCCCTCAGGCCGCAGGCCTCGGCGACGCGGGCATAGGACAGGTGGGGGTTGAGCTCGGTGCCGACGAAGTTGTCGTCATACCACAGCGTGGTGTTCCGCTTCTCCGCCCCCCACTGATAGTTGCGGAAGATCACCATGGTGATGGCCGGCCATTCCTCGCGCCCGATCGAGCTCATCTCGTTCATCGAGATGCCGAAGGCGCCGTCGCCCGCAAACCCCACCACCGGCACGTCGGGGCAGCCGATCTTGGCGCCGACGATCGCGGGGAAGCCATAGCCGCAGGGCCCGAACATGCCTGGCGCCAGGTATTTCCGGCCCGCCTCGAAGGTCGGGTAGGCGTTGCCGATGGCGCAGTTGTTGCCGATGTCGGTGGAGATGATCGCATCGCCGGGCAGCGCCGCCTGGATCGCCCGCCAGGCCTGGCGCGGCGACAGGCGGTCGGGCTCGCGCTTGCGGGCGCGCTGGTTCCAGCTGGTGCCGGGGTCGTCGACCTCGTGGTCCATCGAGGACAGCTCCTGCACCCAGGCCGAGCGGGCGCGGTGGATCATGCCCTCGCGCGCCTCGCGCCCCTGCCCCGCCTTGGGGCCCAGCGCCTCGCTGAGGCGCCGCGCCACCGGCCCGGCGTCGCCCACGATGCCGACGCTCACCGGCTTGGTCAGCCCGATCCGGTCGGGGTTGATGTCGACCTGGATCACCTTGGCCTGCGTCGGCCAGTAGTCGATGCCGTAGCCGGGCAGGGTCGAGAACGGGTTCAGCCGCGTGCCAAGCGCCAGCACCACGTCGGCCTGCGAGATCAGCTCCATCGCCGCCTTGGAGCCGTTATAGCCCAGCGGCCCCACGGCCAGCGGGTGTGAGCCCGGGAAGCTGTCGTTGTGCTGGTAGCTCGAGCAGACCGGGGACCCCAGCCGCTCGGCCAGGGCCACGCAGTCCGGGATGGCGTTGCCGAGCACGACGCCGGCGCCCGAGAGGATCACGGGGAACCGGGCCTCCGACAGCAGCTTGGCCGCCGCCACGATGGCCTCCTCGCCGCCCGCGGGGCGCTCGAAGCGCACCGCCTGCGGCAGCGCGACGTCGATCACCTGGGTCCACAGATCGCGCGGCACGTTGATCTGCGCCGGCGCCGAGCGGCGCCAGGCGTTGAGGATCACCCGGTTCAGCACCTCCGCAATCCGGGTCGGGTCGCGCACCTCCTCCTGGTAGCAGATGAAGCGGGCGAACATCGCCATCTGCTCGGCCTCCTGGAAGCCGCCCTGGCGGATGGTCTTGTTGCCGGTCTGCGGCGTGACCAGCAGCATCGGCGTGTGGTTCCAGTAGGCGGTGGCAACGGAGGTGACGAAGCCGGTGACGCCGGGGCCGTTCTGGCCGATCGCCATGGCCATCTTGCCCGTGGCCCGCGTATAGCCGTCGGCCATGATTCCGCCATTGGATTCGTGGGCCACGTCCCAAAACGTGATGCCGGCCCCGGGGAACAGGTCCGAGATCGGCATGAAGGCCGAGCCGATGATGCCGAAGGCGTGCTCGATGCCATGCATCTGAAGCACTTTCACAAAGGCTTCTTCCGTGGTCATCTTCATGGCGGCGTTTCCTTTTTTGCTCGCGCGGGCACGCGGCGCCGGGCCGCACGGGGCGGTCGGGTCGAGCCTAGCGGATCGCGCAGGGGGCCTTTAGCTCCAGTTGACCGCGATCGGGGTGCCAGCGCGGCGCGGGCGCGCTCAGGCGTGGTGCGCCCGCAGCGCCGCAAGCGCGGCGTCGAGCTCGCGCTCTAACTGTGCGTTGACACCCCTGAGCCCCGCGGCGACGCGCTCGGCCCAGTCGGCGTATTGCAACTGGATCTCCACGGGCCAGTCCGGCGGACTGGCGACCAGGGCGCACAGGTTCGAGGCCTTGTCGGCCAGCTTGAGCATCTTGGCGCGCGCGGACTTGGCCGGCGCGTTGGCGACCTGGAGTTCCTTGCGCACATCCTTCTCGAGGCTTTTGTCGTCGGTGACCTCGGCCACCAACGCAGCGATGTCGGGGCCGAAGGCGATCTCCAGCTCCTCGCGGGTCACCGGCGTGTCCTCGATGGTGTCGTGCAACAGCGCCGCCGCGACCAGGCTGGCGTCGTCGCCCGCGGTCGCCTCGGCCACCCGCCGGGCCACATCGGCCAGGTGGTTGACGTAGGGCTCGGCCGCCGCGCCCTTGCGGCGCTGGGGCGTGTGGCTCTGGCAGGCGAAATCGAAGGCGCGGGCCAGCAGGACGACATCGGACATGAGGGCGGCTCCTCAGCGGACGGACTGGTCGATCGCGGTGCGCAGCCGGCGGATTCCCTCGCCGATCCGCTCGGCCGGGATCGAGGAGAACCCGAGGCGGAAGCGGCGGCGGCCATGCTCGGGGTCGGGATAGAACGGAATGCCGGGCTCGATCAGGACGCCCTTGGACAGCGTGCGCCGCGACAGCGCCTGCGAGTCGAGCCCCTCGGGCCCGCTCAGCCAGAAGCTGGAGCCGCCGAAGCCCGGCACCTGCGCCCAGCCCGGCAGGTGCTCGTCGAGCGCCCTGCTCATCACCTGCCAGCGCTCGCGGTAGACCCGGTGGATGCGCCGCACCAGCACGTCGTAATGGCCATTGGCCAGGAACAGCGCCGCCGCGCGCTGGTTGTTGCCCGGCGGGTGGCGCAGCATCAGCCGGCGCAGCGAGCGCAGCTCGGCCACGATTGCCTCGTCGGCCACCAGGTAGCCCAACCTGAGCCCCGGCATCAGCGACTTCGACAGCGAGCCCACATGGATCACCCGCCCGTCCTCGTCGAGCGACTTCAGCGCCGGCAGCGGCGCGCCCATATAGTTGGTCTCGGCCTCGTAGTCGTCCTCGACCACGATGAAATCGTGCGCCCGCGCCGCGGCCAGCAGCGCCTTGCGCCGCGCCAGCGGCATGGTCACCGTGGTCGGCGCCTGGTGGCTGGGCGTGCAGAACACGATGCCCGCGCCCTCGAGCCGCCCGTCCACCGGCAGGCCGGCCCGGTCCACCGGCAGGGGCACGACATGCTCGGTGCGCAGGCCCAGCATGTAGCGCACGTCGGCATAGCCGGGGCACTCGCACACCGCCCGGGTGCGCGGGCTTACCAGCAGCGCCGCGATCATGTAGAGCGCGTTCTGCGCCCCGAGCGTCACCAGGATCTGCCCGGGCCGGGCGGAAATTCCCCGGCGCGGCAGGATGCGTCGGGCAATCTCCTCGATCAGGTGCGGATCGTCCTCGGTATAGCGGTCGAAGGTCCAGGCATCCAGCCAGCGCTTGCCCATGGCCTGGCGCACGCAGTCGCGCCACTCGCCGATCGGGAAGATCGAATGGTCGACCTGGCCGAAGACGAAGGGAAAGGGGAACTCGTACCAGTTGCGCGGCCGGCGGATGAAGCGCTGCGCATGCATGTGCTTGGCCAGCCGCGGGGTCCAGTCCACCCTGCCCGGCGATGGCCCGGGAACCGGCGCAGGCGGCGGCGCCGCCATGCCGTCGGCCGCCTGCGCGTCGACATAGAAGCCGCTGCGCTCGCGGGCCACCAGGAAGCCCTCGGCGACCAGCGCCTGGTAGGCCAGCGTCACGGTATTGCGCGACACGCCCAGCCGCTCGGCCATCGCCCGCGTCGAGGGCACCGGCTCGCCGGCCACCAGCTGGCCGCCCGAGATCGCCGCCATCAGGATCTCGCGGATCTGGGCCTGCAGCGTGGCCGGCTTCGATCGTTCCAGATGGTAGAGCGCGTCGCGCACGTGGTCTGGCCCTTCGGCTGCTTCTGGCACTATTATGGAGCCAGCCTATTCCCCTAGGCTATAGCCAATCAACATGATCCGAGGACCGTCCGATGCACGACCTGGATGTGAGCGGCGCGGTGCGCGCCAACTCGCTCGAAGAACACTGGATGCCCTTCACGGCGAACCGCGAGTTCAAGGAGAACCCGCGCCTGATCGTCAAGGGTGAGGGCGTCTACTACACCGATCACAAGGGCGGCAAGGTGATCGACGGCTCCTCGGCGCTGTTCTGCTCGCCCGCCGGGCACGGCCGGCGCGAGATCGCTGAGGCGGTGCACAAGCAGCTCCTGACGAACTCCTACTCGGCGCCCTTCCAGCTTGGCCATCCGGGCCAGTTCGAGCTGGCGCGCAAGGTGGCCGCGCTGCTGCCCGAGCCGATGAACCACGTGTTCTTCGTCAACTCGGGGTCGGAGTCGATCGACACCGCGTTGAAGGTCGTGATGGCCTACCACCGCGCCCGCGGGCAGAGCCAGCGCCTGCGCTTCGTCTCCCGCGAGCGGGCCTATCACGGCGTCAACATGGGCGGCGTCTCGCTCTCGGGCATGGTGAAGAACCGCGAGACCTTCCCCGCGGTGATGCCCAACGTGGTCATGCTGCGCCACACCTTCACCGGGCGCGAGCTGTTCTGCGAGGGCCGGCCGCAGGAGGGGGGCGTCGAGCTCGCCAACGACCTGCAGCGCTTCTGCGAGACCTATGGCGGCGCCACCATCGCCGCCGTCTTTGTCGAGCCGGTGGCGGGCTCCACCGGCTGCCTGGTGCCACCGGTCGGCTATCTCGAGCGGCTGCGCGAGATCTGCGACCAGCACGGCATCCTGCTGGTCTTCGACGAGGTCATCACCGGCTTCGGCCGGCTCGGCACGCCGTTTGCCAGCCAGCTGTTCGGCATCACGCCGGACATCTGCACCATGGCCAAGGCGCTGACCAACGGCTGCATCCCGATGGGCGCGGTCGGCGTCAGGGACGAGATCTACGAGACCGTGACCAATGCCTCGCCGCAGAACGCCATCGAGTTCTTCCACGGCTATACCTATTCCGGCCACCCGGCGGCCTGCGCGGCGGGCATCGCCACGCTCGAGATCTACGAGCGCGAGGGCCTGTTCGAGAAGGCCGCCGAGCTGGCGCCCTACTTCGCCGAGGCCGCGATGTCGCTGAAGGACCACGCGCTGGTCAGGGACATCCGCACCATCGGCATGATGTCGGGCATCGAGCTCCACCCGGGCGCGGCACCGGGCGTGCGCGGCACCGAATTCCAGAAGGCCCTGTTCTGGAACGGCTGCCACGTCAAGTTCACGGGGGATACGGGCATCATCGCCCCGCCCTTCGTGGCCGAGCGGCGCCATGTGGACGAGATCATCGAGAAGTTCCGCAAGACGCTCGACGCGATCGCCTGATGGCAGGGGCGGCGCTGCCCGTCCTCGAGACGGCGCGGCTTCGGCTCAGGCCCCGCACGCTCGACGACCTCGAGAACTGCGTCCGGCTCGACCGCGAGCCGGGGACGCTGCGCCATGTCGACTGGCCGCTGGCGCGTGGCGGCTGGGACGACGAGGCCGCACACCGCGCCTTTATCCGCGCGCGCACGCTGCACCCCTACCCCGGCGGTCTCGGCTACTGGGTGGTCGCCCGGCGCGAGGCGCCCGACACGTTCCTGGGCTGGGTCCTGCTCATCCCCGAGGATGCGCACGGGCCCGAGGTCGAGATCGGCTGGCGCCTGATGCGCGCCGCACGCGGCAAGGGCTACGCCACCGAGGCGGCCACCGCCCTGCTGCGCCACGGCTTCGAGACACTCGGCCTCGCCCGGGTCATCGCCGACATGTACCGTGCCAACGCCGCGTCGATGGCGGTGGCCCGCAAGCTGGGGATGCGGCCGAACGACGACCCCGCGCGGACCAACGCCGACCACGTGCTGTGGGTGCTCGACCGGGCGGACTGGCTCGCGGCCCGTGCGTAAACGGCGCGCCCGGGGGACAGAATCCATTAACCATGTTCGGCGTCCAAAACGGGAATCCTTTTGAATCAGATGGTTGACCCCCCGTCCCCATTTGGACACGGGTCGGCGGGGCGTCAGCCCATCGCCAGCGTCACCACGGCGACGGCCACGATGTCCTCGACCGTGGCGCCGCGCGAGAGGTCGGCGACCGGCCGGGCGAAGCCCTGCATGAGCGGGCCGATGGCCTGTGCCCCGGCCAGCTCCTGCACCAGCTTGTAGGCGATGTTGCCCGAATCGAGGTCGGGGAAGACCAGCACGTTGGCTCGCCCGGCCACCGGCCCCTCGGCGCCCTTTTTCGCGGCGATGGCGGCGTTCAGCGCGGTATCGGCCTGAAACTCGCCGTCGATGGCCAGCTCGGGCGCGGCGGCGCGGGCCAGCCGGACCGCCTCGGCGACCTTCTCGACGTCCGCGCCCGTCCCCGAGCCCCGGGTCGAATAGGACAGCAGCGCCACCCGCGCCTCGCCCATGAGCCGCTCGGCGGAGCGGCCCGAGGCCACGGCGATGGCGGCGAGCTCGGCGGCCGTCGGCGCGACGTTCAGCGCGCAGTCGGCAAAGACCAGCGCCCGGCCGGGCAGCGCCATCAGGAAGAAGCTCGACGGCGTGGCCACGCCCTCGGCCAGCCCCACCGTCATCATTCCGGCCTCGATCACTCGCCGCGTCGGGTTGGCCGCGCCGGCGACCATCGCCGCCGCCTCGCCCGCCGCCACCAGCGCGCCGCCGAAATAGAGCGGCCTGGCCAGGAGCCGCTCCGCCATGCCCGGCGTCGTCCGGGCCCGCTGGCCGGCCACCAGCACGACCAGCGAGTCGTGGCGCGGATCGGTGGCGGGGTCGATGGTCTCGCAGCCCGGCGCTTCGGCGCCGATCAGCACGGGACGCGCCAGCCCCTCGGCCGCCAGCCGCTCGGCGGCGGCGCGGATTCGGGGGTCGCCGCCCTCTGGCAACACGACTGGGCGCAAATTGGCCCGTGCAGCCTCGCGACATTTCGCTAGAATCTGCATTCTCAGCCCCTCATGGAGACCCATCTGATGACCGAGACCGAGATCAAGATCAATCGCGGGCTGAAGGGCGTCTACTTCGAACGCTCGGGCGTCAGCGAGATCGACGGCCAGAAGGGCGAGCTGCGCTACCGCGGCTACTCGATCCACGACCTCGCGCAGCGCTCGAACTTCGAGGAGACCGCCTATCTGCTCTTGTTCGGCGAGCTGCCGACCAGGCCCGAGCTCGGCGCCTTCACCGAGCGCCTGCGCGCCGCGCGCGAGCTGCCCGGCGAGGTGATCGACATCATTCGAAAGGTCCAGGCCGCGCACCCCATGGACGTGCTGCGCACCGCTGTCTCGGCGCTTTCCGCCTTCACGCCGGGGGCGCGCGAGAAGTCGCACGAGGCGATGGTGGACCAGATCGTCCGCCTGACCGCGCAGGCGCCGATGATCGTGGCCGCGCACGACCGCATCCGCAAGGGCCACGAGCCGGTGGCGCCGGACCCGGCGCTGGGCCACGCCGCCAACTGGCTGTGGATGCTGAAGGGCGAGCGGCCGTCTCAGAACGCCGCGCACCTCTCCGACGTCGACTTCATCCTGCACGCCGAGCACGGCAGCAACGCCTCGTCCTTCGCCGCCCGCGTGGTGATCGGCACCGAGGCGACGCTCTATGCCGCCATCACCGCGGCGATCGCGGCGCTCTCGGGCCCCGCCCATGGCGGCGCGGCCGAGGACGTGATGAAGATGGCCCGCGAGATCGGCGAACCGGAACGCGCCGCCGACTATGTCGCCGCCAAGCGCAAGGCGCGCGAGGCGGTGACCGGCTTCGGCCACCGGGTCTATCGCGCCGAGGACCCCCGCGCCCGGCACATGCGCGAGGGCGTCGAGCGGCTGGGCGAGGAGATGGGCGAGCCCAAGTGGTACCAGATCCTGCAGGCGGTGGTGGAGGCGATGAAGCCCTACGCCCGGCTGGGCGTGAACGTGAACGTCGATTTCTACGCCGGGGTGGTCTATCACCTGCACGGCATCCCGACCGACCTGTTCGTGCCGATCTTCGCGCTGGGCCGCATCCCCGGCTGGGGCGTGCAGTGCATCGAGCAGGCCGAGCGCAACATCCTGCTCAGGCCGCTGACCCTCTATGACGGACCGCCGCCCAGGGACTACGTGGCCATCGAGGAGCGGTGAGCAGACGGGTGTCCACGCGTGGACACATGGTCAAGTCATTGACTTCAATGGTAGATCACATTTGTGATGTCAAGTAGGGCGGGCTTCAGCCCGCCACCCGGGTGCGGTCGAATAGCGGGCTGAAACCCGCCCTACGCCAGCCCCCGCTCCGCGAGCAGCGGCCCGACGCCGGGCAGGCTGCCGCGGAAGGCGGTGTAGGCCGCGTCGGGTTCCTGCCGGGCGCCGGCGCTCAGCACGTGGCGGGCCAAGCGCGCGGCGGTCTCGGAATCGAAGGGGTCGCCGGTCTCCTCGAAGGCGCGGAACGCGTCGGCCACCATCACGTCGGCCCAGAGATAGCTGTAATAGCCCGCAGCATAGCCCTCGCCGGCGAAGACGTGCTGGAAATGCGGCGTGCGGTGGCGCATGGCGATGGCGCGCGGCATGTCGATGCGGGCGAGCACCTCGGCCTCGAAGGCGCGGGCGTCGAATCTGCCCGGATCGGCCAGCGCGTGCATCTCGAGATCGACCTGGGCGGAGGCGAGGTACTCCACGGTGGCAAAGCCCTGGTTGAAGGTCTCCGCCGCCTTCAGCCGCTCGATCAGGTCGGCGGGCATGGGCGCGCCGGTGCGGTGGTGGCGGGCGTGGCTGGCCAGCACCTCGGGCACACTGAGCCAGTGCTCGTAGAGCTGGCTGGGCAGCTCGACGAAGTCGCGCGCAACGGATGTGCCCGAGATGAACGGATAGGTCACGTCGGACATCAGCGCGTGCAACGCGTGGCCGAACTCGTGGAACAGGGTCCGCGCGTCGTCCCAGCCCAGAAGCGGCGGGTCGCCGGGCGCAATGGTGAGCGTGTTCATCACCACGGGCCGGCCGGGCTGCCACAGCTTTTGCTGGCGGCGCAGCCCGCTCGACCAGGCGCCCGAGCGCTTCGACGGCCGGGCGAAGTAGTCGCCCACGAAGAGGCCGAGATGGGCGCCGTCGGGGCCGGTGACCTCCCAGGCGCGGGCATCCGCGTGGTGCAGGGCCAGGCCCTCGACGGCCCGAAACGACAGGCCGAACAGGCGGCCGGCAACGTCGAAGGCGGCGGCGATGACGTAGTCGAGCGCGAGATAGGGCTCGACCTCGCCCTCGGCGATGCGGTGGCGGCGCTGGCGCAGCTTCTCGGCGTAGAAGCGCCAGTCCCAGGGCGCGAGGTCGATATTGGTGCCCCCCTCCGCAGCCAGCGCGGCAAGGTCGGCGGCCTCCTCGCCGGCGCGGCGGCGCGCCGGGGCCCAGACGGCGTCGATCAGCTCGCGCACCCGCGCAGGCGCCTTGGCCATCTGATCATGCAGCCGATAGGCGGCGAAGCTGTCGAAGCCGAGCAGTTGCGCGCGCTCGGCCCTCAGCCCGATCATCTCCTCGACCAGCGGCCAGTTGGTCTGCTCGCCGCGGCCGACCCAGGCGCGCCAGGCCCGCTCGCGCAGGTCGCGCCGGGCCGAGAAGGTGAGGAACGGCTCGACCGAGGACCGCGCCAGCGTGATGGCATGCGCGCCCTCGTGCCCGCGCGCCCCGGCCTCGCACGCCGCGGCGGCGACCAGGAATTCCGGCAGTCCGGCGACGTCGTCCGGGCCCAGCATCATCGCCCAGTCCCGCTCGTCGGCCAGCACGTTCTGCGCGAACGCGGTGCCGAGCTCGGCCAGGCGGTGCATGATCGCGGCCATGCGCTCGCGCGCCGGGCCCTCGAGCTGCGCCCCGGCCTTGACGAACATGCGCCGGTAGTGCTCCAGCGCCCTGCCCTGCTCGGGCTCCAGCCCGTCGGCGGTCTCGAGCACCGCCTCGAGCCGCTTGAACAGCCGCGGGTCCATCAGGATGGCGCTGCGGTGGCGCGCCAGCCTGGGCGTGACCTGGCGCTCGATCTCCTGCAGCGCGTCGCTGGTGTGCGAGCTGCACAGGTTGAAGAAGACCGCCGCCACGCGGTCGAGCGGGCGGCCGGCCCGCTCCATCGCCTCGACGGTGTTGGCGAAGTCCGCCGGCGCGGGGGTCGTGGCGATGGCCTCGATCTCGGCCCGGTGCTCGGCCATCGCCGCCTCGAAGGCGGGCGGGAAATGCGCCGGCTCGATGCGCGCGAAGGGCGGCAGGCCGAAGGGCCCGTCCCAGGCGCCGAGGAGGGGGTTGGTCATCGCTTGCCTGGCATCGCGGTGGAGGGGCGCTCCTTCATGCGCGCGTGCCAGGCGCGCAGGCCGGAGTATTCCTGAGGCACGTCGTAGCGGATGACGCGGAGGAAATCGACGGCGACGATGGCGGTGACATCGGCGATGGTCAGCCGGTCGGCGGCGATCCAGTCGCGCCCGGCGAGCCGCCCATCGAGCTCGCCGAGGCGGCCGTGCAGCCGGCCACGATTGACCTCGCCCCAGTCGGCGCACTGGTCCTCGAGCACGGCAAGGTGCGGGTTGGTGTGGCGAAAGCAGGCGGTAACGGTGGCGAACAGGCGCAGCTCGACCAGGCGCTGCCACATCTCGATCTCGACCCCGTCCATGACGTCGCGGCCGAGCATGTTGGGCTCGGGCCTGAGCGCCTCGAGATAGCGGCAGATCGCCACCGACTCGGCGATCACCCGGCCGTCCGAGAGCTCGAGCGCGGGCACCTGCGGTGTGCCGATGCGGGCGAGGTAGTCGGCGGTCTTGTGCTCGCCCTCCATCAGGTTGATCTCGGTGCGCGGGATCTCGAGCCCCTTCTCGGCGAGGAAGATGTCGACGCGACGCGGATTGGGAGCACGCGACTGGGTGTAGAGGCGGACCGGCTGGGGCAGGCTCATGGGGATCCTCCGCTGCAAAACACCCAGAACCTAGGCCGGCCGGCGGGCCCCGCCAAGCCCGCTTGCCCGCTGCCGCCTCGGCCCCTATAAGGCGGCGGAGCGCAGGGGGAATGCCATGTTCGGCCACCGCCACCTTCTCGGCATCGAGCAGCTCTCGGCGGCGGATATTCTGGAAATCCTCGATCTCGCGGACAGTTACGTCGAGATCAACCGCCAGTCCGACAAGCATGTCGAGAAGCTGCGCGGGCGCACCCAGATCAACCTGTTCTTCGAGGCCTCGACGCGCACACAGGCGAGCTTCGAGCTGGCGGGCAAGCGGCTGGGCGCCGACGTGATGAACATGGCGGTGCAGTCGAGCTCGGTGCGCAAGGGCGAGACGCTGATCGACACGGCGCTGACGCTCAATGCCATGCACCCGGACCTGCTGGTGGTGCGGCACCATTCCTCGGGCGCGGTGGCGCTGCTCGCCGAGAAGGTCAACTGCGCCGTGCTCAACGGCGGCGACGGGCGGCACGAGCACCCGACGCAGGCGCTGCTCGACGCGCTGACCATCCGGCGGCGGAAAGGACGGCTGCAACGCCTGACCGTGGCGATCTGCGGCGATATCGCCAATTCCCGGGTGGCGCGCTCGAACATCCTGTGCCTGAACGCGCTGGAGAACCGGGTGCGGGTGATCGCGCCGCCGACGCTGCTGCCCTCGGGCATCGAGCGCTTCGGGGTCGAGGTGTTCACCGACATGGAGGAGGGGCTCAAGGGCTGCGACGTGGTGATGATGCTGCGCATCCAGAACGAGCGGCTGGCGGGCGCGGCGATCCCCTCGACGCGCGAATACTTCCATCGCTGGGGGCTGACCGCGGAGAAGCTGGCGGCGGCCAAACCCGAGGCCATCGTCATGCATCCCGGCCCGATGAACCGCGGCGTGGAGATCGACGCCGAGGTGGCCGACGACATCAACCGCTCGGTGATCCAGGAGCAGGTGGAGATGGGCGTCGCGGTGCGCATGGCGGTGCTGGAGCTCCTGGCGCAGAACCTGGGGGGGAACCGCTGATGGCGGCGCCCTTGCACTTCCTCAACGCCCGCCTGATCGAACCCGGGACGGGCTATGACGGGCCCGGCGCGCTGCGCGTCCGCGACGGCGTGATCGAGGAGGTGCATCGCGGCGCCCCGCCCGTGCCCGGCGAGGGCGAGTCGGTCGACTGCCACGGCCTGCCGCTGGCGCCCGGCATCGTGGACATGCGCGTCTTCGTCGGCGAGCCCGGGGCGCGCCACCGCGAGAGCTTCCGCTCGGCCGCCGCGGCCGCCGCCGCGGGCGGGGTGACCACCTTCGTCGCCCAGCCCGCCACCGAGCCACCGCTCGACGACCCGGCGCTGGTGCAGTTCGTGCTGGCGCGCGCCCGCGAGGTGTCGCCCGTGCGCGTGCTCGCCATGGGGGCGCTGACGCGCGGGCTGAAGGGCGCGGAGATGACCGAGCAGCACTTCCTGCTCGCCGCCGGCGCCGTGGCGCTGACCGACGCCGACCATGTGCTCGCCGACTCCGGACTGATGCGCGCCTGCATGGCCTATGCCACGGGGACCGGCGCGCTGGTCGTGCATCACCCGCAGGAGGCCGCGCTTCCGGCGGGGACCTGCGCCACCTCGGGCGAGTTCGCCTCGCGGCTCGGCCTGCCCTCGGTGCCGGCGCTGGCCGAGCGGATCGGGCTCGAGCGCGATCTGGCGCTGGCCGAGATCACCGGCTGCCGCTACCACGCCGACACCCTTTCGACCGCGGCCGCGCTCGCCCCGCTTGCCCGCGCCCGCGCCGCCGGTCAGCCGGTCACGGCCGCCACCTCGATCCACCACCTGACGCTGAACGAGTTCGACGTCGCGGACTACCGCACCTTCTTCAAGCTGGACCCTCCGCTGCGCGCGGAAGCCGACCGCGAGGCCACGGTCGAGGCGGTGGCGGACGGGCTCATCGACGCGATCGTCTCCTCGCACCTGCCCTGGGACGAGGAGGCCAAGCGCCTGCCCTTCGAGGAGGCGGCCACCGGAGCGGTGGGGCTGGAGACCTTCCTGCCCGCCTGCCTGCGGCTGGTCCACGGCGAGAGGCTGTCGCTCCTGCGCCTGTTCGAGGCAGCGTCGCTGGCGCCTTCGCGCCTGCTCGGCCTGCCGACGGGGCGGCTCGCGCCCGGCGCGCCGGCCGACCTGGTGCTGTTCGACCCCGACGCGCCCTTCGTGCTCGACCGCTTCACGCTCAGGGCCAAGTCGAAGAACACGCC
>NZ_JBZSYN010000107.1:0-9851 GCF_058622915.1 Thermohalobaculum sp.
CCCCAACCGGCGCGAGGTGCTGCCCTACCGGATCGGCTGACGGGTCGATCCGTGGGGGCGGCTAATCGTAAAACACCGCCACATTAAAATGCCTGTTATATCAATAATTTGTGGAGCGTCCAAATTTGGACGCCCCGCGCAGCCCACGAAATGGGCCAGCCACCGCCCTACCGGTCAGCCATCGCCCAGCGCGGATTGATCCAGGGCTTGCGGTTGACGCGCGGCAGCGGCTCGCGGTCCAGGATATGGTCGGCGGCCTTCTCGCCGACCATGATCGAGGGGGCGTTGATGTTGCCGTTGGTCACGCGCGGGAAGATCGAGCTGTCTGCCACCCGCAGCCCCTCGACCCCGATCACCCGGCATTGCGGATCGACCACCGCCCCGGGATCGTCGCGCTGGCCCATGCGGCAGGTGCCGCAGGGGTGGTAGGCGCTCTCCACATGCTGGCGCACGAAGGCGTCGATCTCGTCGTCGGTCCGGATATCTTCGCCGGGCTGGATCTCATTGCCCCGGTAGGGGTCGAAGGCAGGCTGGGCGAAGATCTCGCGGGTCAGGCGGACGCAGTGGCGGAAGTCGATCCAGTCCTGCTCCTGGCTCATGTAGTTGAATAGGATCGAAGGCTTCTCGCGCGGCTCGGCCGAGCACAGCGCGACGCGACCGCGCGAGGCTGAGCGCATCGGCCCCACATGCGCCTGGAAGCCGTGCCCCTCGGCCGCCGCCCTGCCGTCGTAGCGCACCGCCAGCGGCAGGAAATGGTACTGGATGTCGGGGTACTCGACGCCCGGCCGCGAGCGCACGAAGGCACAGGCCTCGAAGTTGTTCGAGGCGCCGACACCGGTGCGGAACAACATCCAGCGCAGGCCGACCAGCGCCTTGCCAAGCGTGTTCCAGTAGCGAAACAGCGTGATCGGCTGCGTGCAGGCCTGCTGCACGTAGAGCTCCAGGTGGTCCTGCAGGTTCTGCCCGACGCCCGGACGATCCGCCACCACCGGGATGCCCTGCTCGGCGAGGTGCCCGGCCGGGCCGACGCCCGAGAGCATCAAGAGCTTCGGCGAGTTGAACGCCGAGGCAGACAAGATCACCTCGCGGCGGGCGCGCACCACCTCGACCCTGCGGCCGCGCTCGACCTCGACGCCGACCGCGCGGCCCTCCTCGATCACCACCCGCCGGGCGAGGCAGCGATAGACGGTGCAGTTGCACCGCCGCATCGCCGGCTTGAGATAGGCGTTGGCGGTGGACCAGCGGCGGCCCTGCCAGACCGTCTGCTCCATCGGCCCGAAGCCTTCCTGCTTCTCGCCGTTGTAATCGGCCGTGCGCTCGAAGCCGGCCTGAACGCCGGCCTCGATGAAGGCGTCGTAGAGCGGGTTGCTGCGCGGGCCCCGCGTCACGTGCAGAGGCCCCGAGCGGCCGCGCCACACGCCGTTCTCGCTGCTGCCGTGCCAGCATTCCATGCGCTCGAAATAGGGGGCGACGTCGGCGAAGGCCCAGCCGGCGGCGCCCTGCTCGGCCCAGTGGTCGAAGTCGCGCGGATGGCCGCGGACATAGACCATGCCGTTGATCGAGGACGAGCCGCCGCGCACCTTGCCGCGCGGCGCGGGCACGCGGCGGCCACCCAGATGCGGCTCGGGCTCGGTCGTGTAGCCCCAGTCGTAGAGCTCCATGCCCATGGGATAGCTCAGCGCGCCGGGCATCTGGATGAAGGGCCCCATGTCGGTGCCGCCGTGCTCGAGCACCAGCACCGAATGCCGCCCGTCCTCGGACAAGCGGTAGGCAAGCGCGGCGCCGGCGGAGCCGGACCCGACGATGACGAAATCGGCTTCCATGGGGACCTTTCCAGTTCAGATCGGCGCGCCGCACATCACTCGACGCGCAGGCTGTCGTAGGAGACCATGACGTGCTCGCGATATGCCGGGCGCTCCTTGAGGCGTGCGTAGTAGGCGGCGAGGTTCGGCGTGTCGGCGCGCTCGAACTCGAGCGTGAAGTAGCGGTAGAGCGCATGGCCGATCATGACATCGGCGAAGCACAGCGTGCCGCCATTGAGAAACGGCCCCTTGCCCAGCCGCTTGTCGAGCATCGACGAGAGCGTCTTCAGCCTGGCCGCCCCGTCGGCCAGAGCGGCGTGGTTGCGCTCGGCCTCGCGCGTGCGCACGAGCTGCCAGAACACCTGGCCGGTCAGCGGCGGCACGAAGGTGGTCTTGATCCACTCGGCCCACATGTCTAGCGGGGCACGCTTCGCCGGGTCCCGGGGCCAGAACGCCTCGTCCCCGTAGCGCGCGGCGAGATAGCGCAGGATGGCGGCGCTCTCCCAGACCACCACGTCGCCGTCCCTGATGGTCGGGATCAGGCCATTCGGGTTCATCTGCCGGTAGTCCGGTTCGTCGTTGCCGCCGAACTTGCCACCCCAGTCGATGCGCTCGTGCTCAAGCCCAAGCTCGCCCACCGCCCACATGGCGATCTGCACATTCGACGAGGTGTTGCGGCCCCAGATGGTCAGCATGCTCATTCTCCCCTTGGATATCGCTGGCTTTCCTCAAGGACGTTCAGGTCCATGTGATTGCGCATGTAGCGCTCGGACGCCTGCTGGAGAGGCTGGAAGTCCCAGGGGTAGTAGGCACCGCGCCTGAGCGCCTCGTAGGCCACCAGGCGACGCGCCTGGCTTTGGCGCACCTCGGCGTCGAAGGCGTCGAGGTCCCAGCGGGCGTCGGCCACGGCGCGCAGCCGGGCCAGATCCTCGGCGCGCGCCGGATCCCTGGCCAGGTTGGTCAGCTCGTGCGGGTCGGCATGAAGATCGAAGAGCTGCTCGGGATCGAGGGCGCAGCGCGTATATTTCCATTGGCCCGAGCGAAGCGCCACCATCGGCGCGTAGGAGCCCTCGGCGGCGTATTCGATCGCCACCGGCGTCTCGCGCGTGCCGCCGGCGGCGAGGCTAGCGAGGCTCTCGCCGTCAGTCCAGGGCATGACCTCGTCGAGGGAGACGCCGGCGAGGTCGCCCAGCGTCGGGGTCACGTCGATGGTCGAGACCGCCGTCGCCACGGTGCGGGGCGCCAGGTCCGGGGCGGCCAGCATCAGCGGCACGCGCGACGAGCCCTCGAAGAAGCTCATCTTGAACCACAGCCCGCGCTCGCCCAGCATGTCGCCGTGGTCCGACAGGAAAAGCACGATGGTGTCCTCGGCCATGCGCCCGCGGGCGAGCACGTCGAGAATCTCGCCGATCTTGGCGTCGAGATACGAGATGTTGGCGAAGTAGCCCCGCCGGGCCCGACGGATGTGTTCGGGCCGGATGTCGTAGTTCTTGTGATCGCTGGCCAGCAGCAGGCGCTGGGAATGCGGGTCCTGCTCGTCGAACGGGATCGCCGATACCTGCGGCTCGAGATGCGCAGAGTCCTCGTAGAGGTCCCAGAACCGCCGCCGCGCCACGTAGGGATCGTGCGGATGGGTGAAGCTGACCGTCAGGCACCATGGCCGGTCGTCGTTGCGCCGTGAGAGGTCGTAGAGCTTGGCGCAGGCGTGATAGGCGACCTCGTCGTCGTACTCCATCTGGTTGGAGATCTCGGCCACCCCTGCCCCGGTCACCGAGCCGAGGTTGTGGTACCACCAGCCGATGCGCTCGCCGGGCTTGCGGTAGTCCGGCGTCCAGCCGAAATCGGCGGGGTAGATGTCCGTGGTCAGGCGCTGCTCGAAGCCGTGCAACTGGTCCGGCCCGACGAAATGCATCTTGCCCGAAAGGCAGGTGTGATAGCCGGCCCGGCGCAGGTGATGGGCATAGGTCGGGATGTCGGAGGCGAACTCGGCGGCGTTGTCGTAGACCCGCGTGCGGCGGGGAAGCTGGCCGGCCATGAAGCTCGCGCGGCCCGGCGCGCAGAGCGGCGAGCCGGTGTAACAGTTGGCGAAGCGCACCGAGCGCTCGGCCAGCGCACGCAGATTCGGGGTATGCAGCCAGTCGGCCGGGCCGTCCGGGAACAGCGTCCCGTTCAGCTGGTCGACCATCAGGATGAGAATGTTCGGCCGGGTCATGTGCGGCCCTCCCGGGCGGCGAGCTGGGTGTCGACATAGTCCTCGAGCAGCGCCACCGCCGAGTCGGGATCGGGCGGGCCGTCCTTCAGGGCGCGGCGGATATAGAGACCGTCGATCATGGCGGCGATCCCCTCGGAGATGCGCACCGCATCGGCGTGCGCGACCAGCTCGGCAAGCGCCGCCACGAGGTTCGAGTGCAGCCGCCGCGCATACACGGCCAAGAGGCGCCGTGCCGCCGGGTCGCTCTGGGCGCGGACATAGAAGGCCAGCCAGGCGGAGATGGTGGCCGGGCTGAACTGCTCGGGGCTGAAGCTTTGGGCGATCACCGCCGAGACGCGGCCGCGCGGCGTGTCGGCCGCCACGAGCAAGCCGCGCACCCCGGCGCCGAATTCACCGAGCAGATGCCGCATGGTGGCGAGGAAGAGCTGATCCTTGCCGCCGAAATAGTGGTGTGCGAGTGCGGCAGAGACCCCGGCCGAGCGGGCGATCTCGCTCATGGTCACGTCGAGATTCCCGCGCTCGCCGATCGTCTCGACGGCCGCCTCTATCAACGCCTTCTTGCGCACAGGTTCCATTCCGACTCGGGGCATCGTCCTCTCCTTCCCCGGAAAATTATTTTTGATTGACTGGCCAATCAAGAAAAAATTGCGTGTTGCATGGCCTCAGGTTATCGATACTCGCTGGGACACCCGAATCGCATCAGAACAGCCGAAGGGAGGCTAGCGACATGTCGAAACTCACCCTCTCCGCCGTGGCACTCGCACTCGGCGCACTTGCGGCGGTGCCTGCCCAGGCCGCCTGCAACAACGTGCGCTTCTCGGACGTCGGATGGACGGACATCACGGCGACCACGGCGGCGACCACGTTCGTGCTCGACGCGCTCGGCTACAAGACCGACATCAAGGTATTGTCGGTGCCGGTGACCTACGAGGCGCTCAAGAGCAAGGACATCGATGTCTTCCTTGGCAACTGGATGCCGACCATGGAGGCGAACATCCGCCCCTACCTCAAGAACGGCACCGTCGAGAACGTCGGCGTCAACCTCGAGGGCGCCAAATATACGCTGGCCGTGCCCAGCTACACCTACGCCAAGGGCCTCAAGAGCTTCAGCGACATCCACAAGTTCAGGAAGCAGCTCGGCGGCAAGATCTATGGCATCGAGCCCGGAAATGACGGCAACCGGCTGATCCTGAAGATGATCAAGCAGAACGCCTTCGACCTGAAAGGCTTCGAGCTCAAGGAGAGCTCGGAGCAGGGCATGCTCGCCCAGGTCCGGCGCGCGGTGAAGAAGAAGCAGGACATCGTGTTCCTCGGCTGGGAGCCGCACCCGATGAACACCAACTTCGACATGAAGTACCTCTCGGGCGGTGACAAGTGGTTCGGGCCGAACTACGGCGGCGCCACCGTCTACACCAACGTTCGCGCCGGCTATCTCAAGGAGTGCCCGAACATCGGGAAATTCCTCAAGAACCTGAAGTTCTCGCTGAAGATGGAGAACGAAATCATGGGCTCCATCCTCGACGACCACATGAAGCCGCGGGCGGCGGCGAAGGCCTGGCTGGCCAAGAACCCGCAGATGCTTGACGGCTGGCTGAAGGGCGTCACCACCAAGGACGGCGGCGACGCCAAGGCCGCGGTGTTGGCGGCGCTGAAGTAGGAGCAACCGCCCTCCCCGGCCGCGGGGAGGGCACGTTCGTCTGCGCCGAAAGACCAGCCGGAGAAAAGGCGGGCGGGCGCGGGCGGGGAGGAGACCGCGATGGAGTGGCTGACGCAGACAAAGATCCCGATCGGCGCGTGGGCCGCCGACGTGGTCAACTGGCTGACCAACAACGTCGCCTGGCTGTTCGACGGGCTTGCGTTCATCTTCAGCAACGTCATCGACGGCTTCCTGTGGGTGCTGCAGACGCCGCATCCGCTGGTCGTCGTGGCGGTGCTGGCGGGGCTGACCTGGCTGTGGCGGCGCTCGGCCGGGCTCACGGCCTTCGTGGTGCTCGGCTTCCTGTTCATCCTGAACCAGGGCTACTGGAAGGAGACGACCGAGACGCTGACGCTGGTGCTGACCGCCTGCCTGGTGTGCATGGGCGTGGGCGTGCCGGTGGGCATCGTGGCCGCGCACGCGCCGCGCTTCTACGCGGTGCTGCGCCCGATCCTCGATCTGATGCAGACGCTGCCCACCTTCGTCTACCTGATCCCGGCCATCGTGTTCTTCGGCATCGGCATGGTGCCGGGGCTGATCGCCACCACGATCTTCGTGATCCCGGCGCCGATCCGGCTGACCCATCTCGGCATCTCGTCGACGCCAAAGACGCTGATCGAGGCGGCCGATGCGTTCGGGGCGACGCCGATGCAGGTGCTGTTCAAGGTCGAGCTGCCCTCGGCCATGCCGCAGATCATGGCCGGGCTGACCCAGACCATCATGCTCTCGCTCTCCATGGTGGTGATCGCGGCGCTGGTCGGCGCCGACGGGCTGGGCGTGCCGGTGGTCCGGGCGCTCAACTCGGTCAACACGGCGCTGGGCTTCGAGTCGGGCTTCGTCATCGTCGTGCTGGCGATCCTGCTCGACCGGGTGTTTCGGCGGGAGACGGCGAAATGACCGATCCGGTCGTCCGATTCAAGGACGTCGACATCGTCTTCGGCACGAGTCCGAAGCGCGCGCTGCCGCTGATCGACCAGGGCAAGTCGCGGGCCGAGATCAAGGAGGCGACCGGCCAGGTGCTGGGCGTCGCCGGTTGCAGCCTGGACGTGCACGAGGGCGAGATCGTGGTGCTGATGGGCCTCTCGGGCTCGGGCAAGTCCACGCTGCTGCGCGCCGTCAACGGGCTGAACCGGGTGATCCGGGGCGCCTGCGAGGTGCGCTGCGACGGGCAATGGCTGAACCCCGAGACCTGCTCGGCCAAGGACCTGCGCTTCCTGCGCGGCCAGAACGTGGCCATGGTGTTCCAGCAGTTCGCGCTTCTGCCCTGGCGCACGGTGGCCGACAATGTCGGCCTGGGGCTGGAGCTGGCCGGCGTGGCGCCTGACGTGCGCGCCAAGAAGGTCGGGCGGCAGCTCGAGCTGGTCGGCCTCGCCGACTGGGGCGACCGCAAGGTGGGCGAGCTTTCCGGCGGCATGCAGCAGCGCGTCGGGCTGGCCCGCGCCTTCGCCACCGAAGCCCCGATCCTGCTGATGGACGAGCCGTTCTCGGCGCTCGACCCGCTGATCCGCACCCGGCTGCAGGACGAGCTTCTGGAGCTGCAGGAGCGGCTCAGGCGCACCATTATCTTCGTCAGCCACGACCTCGACGAGGCAGTGAAGCTGGGCCGGCGCATCGCCATCATGGAGGGCGGACACATCATCCAGACCGGCACGCCGCAGGAGATCGTGCTCAGCCCGGCCGACGACTACGTGGCCGATTTCGTCACCCATATGAACCCCCTGGGCGTGCTGCGCGCCAAGGAGGTCATGCGGCCGGGCAACCCGCCCGAGGGCGCGCTGCAGGTCGCGCCCGAGACGCCGCTTAACGAGGTCATGCGGCTGAGGATCGAGACCGGCAAGCCGGTCGCCGTCGGTCAGGACAACATCATCACCGACGAGGCGGTGCTGCGCGCCCTGGTCAGGCGCTGAGACCACCGTTTTCGGCGACTAAGGGCGCCGAATTGCGGTGTCCAAATTTGGACGCCTACCTAACGGGTTGATATTGCTATCAAACCAGTTTGGACCCTTTTTATGGTTAACGTGCCTGCGATGTCCTGCATCGATATCCCCTCGACGGGCACACCGCGGCGGCGCGAGACGCCCGCCGACGCACCGACGCGGCCGGGGCGCCATGTGGGCAAGGTGCCTTGACGCGCCCCCGGCCCACACCATAACCCAAGTGGACAGCGGCGAAAGATTGCCGTTACGATTGCGCTCCCGGCGGCCATCCTCGAAGGGAGGTTCCCCATGGAAATGAAGGGCGAGCGCAGCATCGGAGCAAGCCGGGAGATCGTCTGGAAAGCGCTGAACGAGCCGACGGTCCTGAAAGCCTGCATCCCGGGCTGCGAAGAGCTTGAGCAGTCCTCGGACAACACGTTCGAGGGCAAGGTCAACCAGAAGATCGGTCCGGTGAAGGCCCGATTCACCGTCTCCGTGTCGCTCTCGGACATCGTCGAGGCGGAAAGCTACCGCATCACCGGCGAGGGCAAGGGCGGCGCCGCCGGCTTTGCCAAGGGCGGCGCCAGGGTCACGCTCGAGGACGACGGCGACGGCACCCAGCTGAGCTACGAGGCCGAAGCCAAGGTCGGCGGCAAGCTGGCGCAGCTCGGCTCGCGGCTGATCGACGGCTATGCCAAGAAGATGGCCGACGAATTCTTCGACCGCTTCAAGGAGGCGGTCGAGCCGCCGAGCGAAGAGGCGAAAGACGCCCCCGAGGCGACGGATGCGGACCAGCAGGACGCAGCAGAGTCGGGCGAGGCTTCGGGAAAGAGGAAAAAGGGCTGGTTCAGACGCATGTTCGGCTGAACCACCGGCATGGATCCTTGAAGGGAGGATGATAAATGGCTTCCATAAGCCTGAAAGTGAATGGAAAACAGGTCTCGGGCGAGGTCGAGGGACGCACCCTTCTGGTGCAGTTCCTGCGCGAGAACCTCGGCCTCACCGGGACCCATGTCGGCTGCGACACCTCGCAGTGCGGCGCCTGCGTCGTGCTGGTCAACGGCGACAGCGTCAAGTCGTGCACCATGCTGGCGGCGCAGGCCGACGGGGCCGAGGTCACCACCATCGAGGGCATGGCGAATGCGGACGGCTCGCTGGGCGTGATCCAGCAGGCCTTCCAGGACCATCACGGGCTGCAGTGCGGCTACTGCACGCCGGGCATGGTGATGTCGGCCGCGGACCTGTTGCAAAAGAACCCGAGCCCGTCCGAGCATGACATCCGCGAGTGGCTGGAGGGCAACATCTGCCGCTGCACCGGCTATCACAACATCGTCAAGGCCATCCAGGCGGCCGCCTCGAACATGGGCGGCCAGCGGACCGCGGCCGAGTAAAGGGAGGCAGCAATGCCCAAGGACCACGGCATCGGCGCCAGTTCGAAGCGCCGCGAGGACGTGCGCTTCCTCACCGGCAAGGGCCAGTACACCGATGACATCAACCGGCCCGGCCAGACATATGCCTACTTCCTGCGCTCGAGCGTGGCGCACGGCAAGATCAACAAGATCGACACCTCGGCGGCGAAGTCAGCGCCGGGGGTGGTCGGCGTCTTCACGGCGGAGGACCTTTCCGGCGCGGGCGGCGTGCCCTGCGGCTGGCAGGTCACCGGCAGGGACGGCCCGATGAAGGAACCCAAGCACCCGATCCTGGCCGAGGGCAAGGTGCGCCATATCGGCGACCCGATCGCCGTGGTGGTGGCCGAGACCCGCGCCCAGGCCAAGGACGCGGCCGAGCTGATCGAGCTGGACATCGAGGACCTGCCCGCGGTCATCGACATGCGCCAGGCCATCCAAGGCAAGCCGGGGCTGGTGCATGACGACGTGCCGAACAACCTGTGCTTCGACTGGGAGTTCGGCGAGAGCAAGGACGCGGTGGCCGAGGCGATCCGAAACGCCCACCACGTCACCACGCTGGAGTTGGTCAACCAGCGCTGCGTCCCCAATGCCATGGAGCCGCGCGCGGCGATCGGCGAGTACGACCGGGCGCGCGATGAGCACACGCTCTACACCACCAGCCAGAACCCGCACGTGATCCGGCTGTTGATGGGGGCCTTCGTGCTCTCGATCCCCGAGCACAAGCTGCGCGTGGTGGCGCCCGACGTGGGCGGCGGCTTCGGCTCGAAGATCTACCACTACGCCGAGGAGGCCTTCGTCACCTGGGCCGCAAAGCAG
>NZ_JBZSYN010000108.1:0-32100 GCF_058622915.1 Thermohalobaculum sp.
CGTTGTGGGTCTTGAGCAGATTTACATTGGCCCCATTTGCGACGACGCGTTGCAACACTGAATTGCGCAGGCGCAGCGACTCTCGTGGCTCAGACTGAGCGAAGGCGCCGCCCGCGACGGCTCGGTAGAAGCTGACTGAGGCGTCCGACGCCCCCAGACGCCGAATTTCGTTTATCGGCAGCGGCTCCTTGGGGTCGAACAGGTAATTCGCCAGGAAAGCCCGCAACCAGGTGTTGCCGGACTTCGGGTAGGAGGCGAGCCAGACAATGCTCTTGCCGGCGCTCTTCTGCTGGGCAGTCCCTGGTCGCGTCCTGGGCATCTGGCTAGGCGCGTGAAAACCGGATGGCAGCGTTGCTTACAACAAAAAAACAGGGGGGCGAACCCCCCTGTTCATATCTCGAGAGACGGGCGCAGATCAGAAGGCGATCCGGACGCCGCTGCCCAGCACCCAACCCTTGACGTCGTTGTGGAAGTTCGACTCGCCGTTGGTGAAGGTCGCGCTTGAGTAGTCCACATAGGCGCCGAACGCGCCGAGCGTTACACCCTTGGCCAGCTTGTAGGAGACGCCGGCGAGGTACTGCTTGAGCGTCTCGTCCATGCTCCCGACGCAGGTGTAGCCGCCATCGACGATCGGGGTACCGCCATACGCGAAATTGGAGCAGTCGTTGTCCTGGTTCTTACCGTTCGCATAGGTGAACGAGAAGCCCCAGGGGCCGGTCTCGTAGGAGACACCGGCATCGAAGAAGCGACCGCCCTGCGCGTTGTAGTCGTTCGAGTGGGCATAGGAGCCGCCGATCGTGAAGCCGCCATAGCCCAGGTTGGCGCCCGCGGCCCAGACCTGCGGATCGCTCTGACCGCCCTTGGCAGCCGAGCCGAAGCCGTAACGGCCGGAGATCGCGACGTTCACCGCCCCGAACGAGTTCACGTAGTTGGCGCCCACGTCGACGATGTCGTGCAGCGTCGTGTCCGTGTTCAGCTGAGCAAAGCTGTCCTGCCTGCCGTCGCGGGCATAGGACGCACCCACCTGGAAGCCGGCAAAGCGCGGCGTGTAGTAGGTGAAGCGCTGCGCGTCGTTGTTGCGCCCGACCTCGATGTAGCTCGAGCCCAGCGTACCGCGGAAGACGTCGGCGCCCATGCCTTTCCCCGAGAACGGGACGAACTGGGTCAGCGAGCCCGAGTTCGCACCGATAAAGGTGACGTCCGGCGCCGCATAGGTCATCTTGTAGCCGGCCGAGTTCTCGGAGCCGAGGTCGATCTCGCCGAACGAGCCCTTGATGAACATATAGGACTCGTCGATCTGGTCGGTCGAGGTGTTGCCCTCGAGCTGGACGTTGCCGCCGAACTGCAGGCCGTTGTCGAGCGTGATCTTCGGCAGGAACCAGATCTCGGAGTCCGACTTCTGGTCAATGCCGTTGTAGTTGCCGCTGGGGGCCTTCACGCCCGCGTTATCGTACATAGTCAGGTCGTTGTGGGCGTAGCCGCCGTACTGCTCCATATAGCCGCCGACGCGGACCTGCCACTCGTTCGCGGAGGCCTGGGTCGCGAAGGCGCCCACAAGCGCGATGGCGCTGGTACCGAGGAGAACCTTCTTCATCTTGTCCCTCATGAGGTTTGTGCACGTGTCTTTCGGTCGACCGGCCAATAGACGCGCGGCCGGACAAGGCACTTCGACCTTGCTGACGCCCTTCTCCCGCAAGCAGCGCCAGCCGTCAACGTCCCGGCCACGCGGCGCTTCTCGCTCCGGGCCGAGCGGTGCAGTTTTGCAACATGCCTCCGTGACCACCGGACTCCGCGCGGCGCCATCGGCCGCTAGGCACCCCCGAATCTGTGTGCTAGAGACGGCTTGTCCCGGGCGCAGGATGCCGGGGCCAAGCAAAAGCGTGGGACGGAAATGGCCATGACACCTATCGCCGACAGACTCTCGGGCGCCGCGCCCCGCTTCGCGCGGCCGGTCGCCCTCACGGTGCTCGCCGCGCTGCTGACTGCCTGCGGCGGGGACTACGCTCCGCAGAAGGACGCGGCGCCGCCGGGCGGCCCGAAGAAACAGTACAATCCAAACGAGACCACGGTCTTCGGCGACAAGGGCGTCTCGGTCGGCAATATCCGCTCGCTCAAGGGCATTTTCGGCAGCAAGCAGAACAATCAGGGCCAGCTGCCGGTCAACAAGTATCTGTGGCAGGCCTCGCTCGACACGTTGTCCTTCCTCCCGCTCGCCTCCAGCGATCCGTTCACCGGCGTCATCGCCACCGACTGGGGAACCACGCCGCAGACGCCGACCGAGCGCGTCAAGGTCACGGCTTTCATCACCAGCTCGGCTCTCTCCGCCGCCTCCCTGAAGGTCGCGGTCTACCGCGAGGTCCGCAACGCCGACGGCGTTTGGGTGCCCGCCCCGGTTAGCGCCGAGACGCCACGCAAGCTCGAGGACGCGATTCTGACCAGGGCACGCCAGATCCGAATCGCCGAGCGCGAGGGCAAGGCTGCCGGCTGATCGGCTGCTCCGCATCGGCGCGCCGACAATTGAATTTCCGCCCGGTCCGTGCTTGAGATGCGGGCGTGGCCTTGGCCGCGCCCCGAGGAAGGATTCCGAGCACCGCATGTCCGACCAGCCGATCGAGAAGAGCCCGGCTCCACGCTTCAACCACCGTGCCGCCGAGCCGAAATGGCAGCGCCGCTGGCAGGCGCGCGGCGCCTTCGCCGCGAGGCGCGACGAGACCCGGCCGAAATACTACGTGCTCGAGATGTTTCCCTATCCCTCGGGACGCATCCACATGGGCCACGTGCGCAACTACACCATGGGCGACCTGGTGGCGCGCTACAAGCGGGCGCAAGGGTTCAATGTTCTGCACCCGATGGGCTGGGACGCCTTCGGCATGCCGGCAGAGAACGCGGCGATGGAACGCCGCGTGCACCCGCGCGAATGGACCTACCAGAACATCGCCGCCATGCGCGGCCAGCTGAAATCGATGGGCCTCAGCCTCGACTGGGACCGCGAGTTCGCAACCTGCGACCCGGAGTACTACGGTCACCAGCAGGCCATGTTCCTCGACATGCTCGAGGCCGGGCTCGTGGCGCGCAAGAGCTCGGTGGTGAACTGGGACCCCGTGGACCGAACCGTGCTCGCCAACGAGCAGGTGATCGACGGGCGCGGCTGGCGCTCGGGCGCGCCGGTCGAGCGGCGCGAGCTGACCCAATGGTTCTTCCGCATCTCGGAAATGGCCGAGGAGCTCCTCGCGGCGATCGACGGCCTCGAGCGCTGGCCCGAGAAGGTGCGGCTGATGCAACGCAACTGGATCGGGCGTTCCGACGGGCTTCAGTTCCGCTTCGAGATGGCGCCGAACGATCTGGTCGACTGGCCCGAGCTCGAGGTCTACACCACGCGCCACGACACGCTGTTCGGCGCGACATTCGCGGCGATCTCGCCAGACCACCCGCTGTCGAAGGCGCTCGAGCCCGAGCTTCCCGGCCTCGCTGCGTTCAATGCCGAGTGCCGGCGCACGGGCACCTCCGAAGAGGAACTGGCGCAGGCCGAGAAGAAGGGCTTCGCCACCGGCCTCGAGGTCATCCATCCCTTCGATCCCGGCTGGCGCATTCCGGTCTACGTGGCGAACTTCATCCTGATGGACTACGGCACCGGGGCGATTTTCGGCTGCCCGGCGCATGATCAGCGCGATCTCGATTTCGCGCGCAGCTACGATCTGCCGGTGCTTCCGGTGGTGTGCCCGCCCGACACGGATCCAACCACCTTCCGAATCGGGACAGAGGCCTATGTGGGCGCGGGAACTCTGATCAACTCGCGTTTCCTCGACGGTATGGAGATCGAGCAGGCGAAGGAGGAAATGGCGCAACAGATCGAGGCCATGCGCCGGGGCGAGCGTCGCGTGAACTACCGGCTGCGCGACTGGGGCATTAGCCGCCAGCGTTACTGGGGCTGCCCGATCCCGGTGATCCACTGCGAGGCTTGCGGTGCGGTGCCGGTGCCGCGCGACCAGCTCCCCGTGACGCTGCCCGAGGACGTCGCCTTCGACCGGCCGGGAAACCCGCTCGACCGCCACACGGCCTGGCGCGATGTGGCCTGCCCGACCTGCGGAGGCCCCGCGCGGCGTGAAACCGACACCATGGACACCTTCGTCGATTCGTCCTGGTACTACGCACGCTTCACCGCACCGCGCGCGCAGGCCCCGACGTCGGGACCCGATGTCGAGTACTGGATGAACGTCGACCAGTATATCGGCGGCGTGGAGCACGCCATCCTGCATCTTCTCTACTCGCGCTTCTTCGCCCGTGCCATGCACCGCACGGGACATCTCCCCGCGACTGCGATCGAGCCCTTCGACGCCCTGTTCACGCAGGGCATGGTCGTGCACGAGTGCTATTTCACCGAGCGCGACGGCCGGCGCGTCTGGCATGCGCCCGCGGACGTGGCGAAGGCGGAGGACGGCACATTACGCCTGTGCGACACCGGCCAGCCGGTCGAGGTCGGCGCCATCACGAAGATGTCGAAGTCGCGCAAGAACACGATCGACCCCGAGGATATCATCGAGCAGTACGGCGCCGACGTGGCGCGCTGGTTCATGCTATCGGACAGCCCGCCCGACCGTGACGTGGAGTGGACCACTGCGGGCGTTGAGGGTGCCTGGCGCTTCCTGCAGCGCCTGTGGCGCATGATGAACGAGTCAACCCTGGCTGCGCGCGGCTCCGATCCGGGCAAGATCGGTCCCGAAGCCGAGGCGCTCAGGCGCGCCACGCACAAGACAATACGGGGAGTCACGGCGGAGATCGAGGCTTTCGCCTTCAACAAGGCGGTTGCGCGGGTGCACGAACTGGCCAACGCCGTGCAGAAGACGGGCGAGGGTGCGGGTGCCCCCTTCGCCCGGCGCGAGGCGCTGGAAACTCTGGCGCGGCTGATGGCACCGATGACGCCGCATTTCGCCGAGGAGATGTGGGAGGCACTTGGCCACGAGGCTTCGCTGATCGAGACGCCGTGGCCCGATTTCGACCAGGCCCTGACGCGCGATGATACCATCGTGCTTCCAGTGCAGGTGAACGGCAAGAAGCGGGCCGAGATCGAGGTTGCACAGCAGGCCGACCGGGCGACAATCGAGGACGCGGCGCTTGCGAGCCCCGATGTCTCGCGTCATCTGGGTGGTCGGGCACCGCGCAAGGTGATCGTCGTGCCGGGGCGGATCGTCAATGTTGTCGTGTGAGCGGCGGCACCTGCTGAGCGCTGTGGCGCTGGGGGGAGTCGCGTGGCTTGCCGCCGGCTGCTTCCGGCCCATGCTGGCCGAGGGCGGCGCCTCATCGGCGTTGATTGGCCGGATCGCTCTGCCGGAGCCTGTCGACCGGTTTTCCTATTATCTCGATCGCAGCCTGACCGAGCGCCTGGGCGAGCCGAAAAGCCCCGATTTCCGGTTGAAGGTCAAGACGCATATCGACCGCGAGCAGCTGGCCATCACTCAGAACGACGCAGTGACGCGTATCAGCCTTACTGCGGTCGCCGACTGGTCGCTCTACCGCAAAGGCGAGGCCAAGCCGTTCCTTAGCGAGCGCGTGGTATCACGCTCGGGCTACAACTCCACTGCCTCGCTCTTCGCCACCCGCGAGATCAAACAGGACGTCGAGCGCCGGCTGGCGCGCGATCTGGGCGAGCGTATCGCCTTGCGGCTGCTGGCCAGGGCGGGTCAGATCTCCGCCGGATCGGGGTCATGAAGCTCTCGGGCCCCCGGGCAGAGACGTTCTGCTCCTGCCCCGACGCGAGCATGCGCGGCGTGCTGGTCTATGGCGCGGACAGCACGCTCGTCGCCTTGCGCCGGAGCACATTGGTGCGTGCCTCGACCGATGGCGACGCCTTGCGGCTGACACGGCTCGACGCGGGGCGGGCAGCTCGCGATCCCTCGGAAATCGACGCCGCGCTCCGGGCACGCGGATTCTTCGCCGGACGGCCGGTGGCGCTGATCGAAGGCGCAGGCGACGCGCTGGCGCGGCCGCTGGTCGACGTCCTGCGCGAGATCACGGCTGAAGACGCGTTCCTGGTGGTGACCGCCGGCGCTCTTCCGGCGCGCTCGACACTCAGGAAGCTGTTCGAGACGGGCGAGGGACTGGTTGCCATCGCCTGCCAGGGCGGCCCGCCTGCTCCGGGTGAGCTGGCGGAGCTCCTGACCGGCGCCGGGCTTGCAAAGACGCTCACAGCCGATGCCATGGGCGAAATGGCGGTCGCGGCCGAAGGGATGCATCGGGGCGCGCTGATGCAGCTGGTCGAGAAAGTCTCCGTCTACGCGCTCGGGAGATCGGCGCCGCTGGACGCGGCCGAGCTCCGCACCGTGCTGCCGGCTAGCGAAGAAACCCAGCTCGACCAGCTGATCTCCGCCGTTGCCGGCGGCCGGGCGGACTCGGTCGGCCCCCTCATGACGCGGCTTGCCGGCTCGGGCACCACTCCGGTGGCAGCGCTGATTGCCGCGGGCCGGCATTTCCGGGTTCTGCTCGCTCTCGCGAGCGCGTCCGATGGCGCGCGCGCCGCCGCGGCCCGCCTCAGGCCGCCGCTGTTTGGGCCGCGCCGCGATGCGTTGCTCGCACAAGTGCGCTCGTGGGATTTTGCGCGGCTCGAAGCGGCGATCCGGATTGTCTTCCAGACCGACCGGCTCGTCCGCTCGCGGGGGACCCGTCCGGACTGCGCCCTTGTCGAGCGCTGCCTGATTCGTATCGCCATGATCGCGGCTCGCGGCTGAAGCATCAGGGCTTCATTCGACCAGTAAGTTACATAAGCGATTGATATAACACGATTATTCTGACAATCTCTGGCAAAGCCTGTCGAGATCCTCAAGCGAGCGATAGCGGATCCGGAGTTCGCCGCTGCCGTCGCCGACATGGTTGATCGACACGGCCATCTTGAGCGCCGCCGACAGATCGCCTTCGAGCAGTCGGGTATCCGCGTCCTTCTGATGCGTAGCGGTGCGAGATCGCCGCGTGCGGTCAGGGCGGGAAACGCGACGGGCCAGGTCCTCGACCTGCCGGACGGTCAGGCCCTTGCGCACCGCGTCCCTGGCTAGGGCCAGGGGATCGGCCGCACCGAGCAGGGCCCGTGCGTGACCGGGCGTCAGCCGGCCCGCCCGCAGGTAATCTTGCACCTCATCAGGCAGGCCCAGCAGGCGCAGCGTGTTGGCCACGTGGCTTCTGCTCTTGCCGACGATCTCCGCAAGCGCCTCCTGCGTGTAGGAGAAGCGCTCGATCAACTGCGCGTAACCAGTCGCCTCCTCGACCGCGTTCAGGTCCGCACGCTGAACGTTTTCGATGATGGCGATCTCGAGCACGGTGCGGTCATCGACCTGCCGGATGACGACCGGAAGGTCATGCAATTGCGCGCGTTGCGCCGCGCGCCAGCGACGTTCGCCGGCGACGATCTGATAGTCCCCGGCGTGTTCCGGATCAGGACGGACGACCAGCGGCTGGATAATCCCTCGCTGGCGGATGGAATCAGCGAGCTCGTTCAGCTCCCGCTCGCCGAAATTGCGGCGGGGCTGGTTTGGATTCGACCGGAGTCGCTCTACCGGGAGCACTGTCGGCGTGCGTTCAGGCAACGGGGCCGCATCGCCGGGCTCCATATCCGAAAGGTCGACATCGCCCAGGAGCGCCGAAAGGCCACGCCCCAGACCGCGCTTCTCAGGTGTCCTGGTCATTCCGGTCTCCTTCTGTTCTAGATCTCGCTCAGGCAGCAATGCGGGCCTGGTCCCGGCGTAAAAGCTCACGCGCCAGGGCCCGGTAAGCGATGCTTCCCGCGCAGTTCGGATCGTAGAGCAGCCCGGGCAGGGCGTAGCTCGGCGCCTCCGACAGCCGCACATTGCGCGGAATGATCGTCTCGAAGACAGAATCGCCCAGATTCAGCCGCACGTCCTCGGCGACCTGGGCCGACAGGTTGTTCCGCCGGTCATACATTGTCAGGACGATCCCCTCGACCCGCAAGGCCGGGTTAAGCCTGTTCTGCACCCGCTTGACTGTGGCGAGAAGCTGGCTGAGGCCCTCAAGCGCGAAGAACTCGCACTGTAGCGGTACGAGAACCGTATCGGCAGCGGCCATCGCATTGACGGTGAGAAGGTTCAGGGACGGCGGACAATCAATGATAATATAATCGTACCAATCGGTTGGACCAATCTCTCCTTGGCTGTGAATGGCGCTCCGCAAGCGCTCGGCGCGGTCCGCCACATTGCTCAGTTCGGCCTCGAGCCCCGCCAGGTCAGGGGTGGCCGGCACGAGGAAGAGCCCATTGTCTCCACAGGCAAGAGCAGCGTCCGCCAGTGGCTGGTTCTCGGTCAACACGTTGTAGATCGAGAGGTGTCGTTGTCGCGCCCCGACGCCGAGACCCGTTGACGCGTTTCCTTGGGGATCGAGATCGATCAGCAAAATCCGCTTGCCTTCCTCGACCAGCGCCTCGGCCAGGTTGATCGCCGTGGTCGTCTTCCCCACGCCGCCCTTCTGGTTCGCGAGCGCGACCACGCGGCCCGCGCGGCGTGACGACGGATCCTGCGCTGTCATGATCTTGGCTTGAGCTCCACAATCTTAAGGATGACCGCATCCGGATCCGTACGGCTGGCGATCCGGTCCAGGCGAATATGCCAATCTCTCCGCGCAGCGGTCAATTCGGAATCGGCCTGCGCTCCCTTCGGGAAAAGCAAGACCGACCCAGGCTGCGTGAACCTGTAAGCTAGGCGACAGAGCCGGGGCAGCGGCGCCAGCGCGCGGGCCGAAACCACGTCATGCGCGCGACCAGGTAGCGACTCGATCCGTGCGGCCTCAATCCCGATGTTCAAGCCCATGGCACGGGCGGCGATGCCCAGAAAGACGGCCTTGCGTCGGTCGGATTCGACCAATGTGACCTGCAGGGCCGGCGAATGTTCGGCAGCAAGCGCCGCCACGGGCAAACCCGGCAACCCGGCGCCCGCGCCGAGATCGATCCAGCTTCGCGCGCCGTTCGGCGCAAGCCCGAAGAGCTGCGCGGAATCCGCCAGATGCCGCGCCCAAGCTTCGGCCAGGCTCGCCGCGGAGACAAGATTTATGCGCTCGTTCCAGCGCCGGAGCAGGTCGAGATATGTCTCCAGCTTGCCGAGTGTTTCACGTGAAACATCGAAGGTGCGACGGAACTCGTCAGCGTTCATTTGACGCGATGTTTCTCACGCGGCTTTACGACCATCTAGTCCGTGATTCCGCGCTGCAGCGGCCAGTGCCCAAGGGTCGGGGTGCGCCCGACGGCTGGCATGCATTGCCTTCAGCGATCACTTTGCATCTTTCCCGCCGTTTACCGCGTTTCGCGGCGCGGCAATCCTCTCCATTCGGCCGTGAGCCGGTGGTGCCTGCTTACATTACGCATTCATGGACTCGAAAAACTCCGAATTGCTTTTCGTTTGCTTGAGCTTTGCCAAAAGAAACTCGATCGCGTCCGTGGTGCCCATCGGGTTGAGAATGCGCCGCAGCACGAACACCTTCGCCAGGTCGGCCTTGGGAACCAAGAGCTCCTCCTTGCGCGTACCGGATTTGAGAATGTCCATGGAAGGAAACACCCGTTTGTCGGCCACCTTCCGGTCCAGAACAATCTCCGAGTTCCCTGTTCCCTTGAACTCCTCGAAAATGACCTCGTCCATCCGGCTCCCGGTGTCGATTAGGGCGGTCGCGATGATGGTCAGCGAGCCCCCTTCCTCGATGTTTCGCGCCGCGCCGAAGAACCGCTTGGGCCGCTGCAAGGCATTGGCATCCACGCCACCGGTCAGAACTTTGCCCGAGGACGGAACCACGGTGTTATAGGCACGGCCGAGACGCGTTATCGAGTCGAGCAGAATGACCACGTTCCGGCCGTGCTCCACCAGGCGCTTCGCTTTCTCGATCACCATCTCGGAGACTGCAACGTGCCGCGTTGCCGGCTCGTCGAAAGTAGACGAAATCACCTCGCCCCGGACCGAGCGCTGCATGTCGGTCACTTCCTCCGGCCGCTCGTCGATCAGGAGCACGATCAGGTAGCAGTCCGGGTGATTGCGCTCGATCGAATGCGCGATGTTCTGCAACAACACGGTTTTACCGGTCCTCGGCGGAGCCACGATCAGACAGCGCTGGCCCTTCCCGATCGGCGCGACGAGATCGATCACCCTCGCCGACTTGTCCTTCACGGTCGGATCCTCGATCTCCATCGTGAACCGCTCGTCCGGATAGAGCGGCGTCAGGTTGTCGAAATGCACCTTGTGCCGGGCCTTCTCCGGCTCCTCGAAATTGATCGTGCTGACCTTCAGCAGGGCGAAATAGCGCTCGCCGGCCTTCGGAGCCCGGATCGGACCCTCGATCGTGTCCCCAGTACGAAGGGCAAAACGCCTGATCTGGTTCGGACTTACATAGATGTCGTCCGGACCCGGCAGGTAATTCGCCTCCGGCGAACGCAGAAAGCCGAACCCGTCCTGCAGCACCTCGAGCACGCCGGTTCCCACGATTTCCACGTCCCGCTCGGCGAGCTCCTTCAGGATCGCGAAGAGCATATCCTGCTTGCGCATCGAGGATGCGCCTTCCACCTCGAGCTCCTCGGCCATGCTGAGAAGGTCCGTCGGCGACTTCGCCTTGAGATCGGAGAGTTTCTGCACTGTCATGTCTTGGTCCAGGAAGGCCGGGCTCAGCTCAGGGCGGATAGCGGGGCCGCCGGCGCGGGGAGGGATAATCGGGGAGGCATGCCCATGGATGGCGACAACGAACGCGGCGAGACTCTCACCGCGCTGCATCCACCCGCTACATAGGCCGGCGGAGCCCTGTGTGTCAATTTCCCTCCGCTGCCTGCCGGCTCTGCCGTTCAGAATGGGCGGACGATCACCATCAGGACGATCCCGATCATCAGGACCGTCGGCACCTCGTTGGCAATCCGATAGAACTTGGCCGGGCGGCGGTTCCGGTCATTGGCGAAATCGCGCCACCACCGCACGAGCAGGTGATGATAGATCGTCATGACTACGACGAGGACCGCCTTGACCTGCACCCAGCCGCGGCTCCAGTCCACGATACCGGGCGTGAAGACAAGCATCAGCCCGAAGGCCCAGGTGGCCAGCGAGGCAGGATTGGCAATGAGCTTCAACAGACGCCGCTCCATCACCTTGAACGTCTCTCCTGGCTCACCGGGACCCGATCCGGCTTCGGCGTGATAGACGAACAGCCGCGGCAAATACAAAAGCGCCGCCATCCACGCGATCACCGAGATGACGTGTAGCGCCTTGGTCCAAGGGTAAATCTCCGCCAGGAAATTGGTCACCGCAGCCGTCATCCCCGCACGCCCCGCAACAGGGTCTCGACATGGGCCGGGTTGGTCTGCGGCACGATCCCATGGCCCAGGTTGACGATGTACGGCGCACCGGCCATCGTCCGAACCATCCGCCGTGCCGTCTCCTCAAGGCGCTTGCCTCCTGCGGCCAGCAACAGCGGGTCGAGATTTCCCTGCAGTGTCGCGCCTGGAGACATCCGCATCCGCGCCCAATCCAGCGGTACGGCGCTGTCCAGCCCTACCGCTGCCACACCGGTCTTCCGCGCAAACTCCGGGTACAGCGCCCCGGCGCCGCGCGGAAACCCGATCACCGGCACTTGCGGCCAAGCTTTGGCCAGAGTCGCGACGATCTGCCGGGCCGGCCGGATCACGAACTGCTCGAACAAATCCGCGGGCAACGCTCCGGCCCAGCTGTCGAACAACATCACGACCTCTGCTCCAGCAGCGATCTGTCCAGCGAGATACCGGACCGTCGCCTTCGTCAGCACCTCTATCAACCCCTCGAAGTTTTCCGGATCTCGATACATCCAAAGCCGCCCCGGCGCCTGATCTGACGTGCCTTGACCCGCCACCATGTAGCTCGCCACAGTCCATGGTGCACCAGCGAAACCGATCAGCGCCACCTCGCCCGGCAAGGATACGCTCAGGCGCCGCACCGTCTCGTAGACGGGCACCAGAACGTCATCGACCGCATCGGCCGGTCGCAAGGCGCTCAGCGCGGCCCGGCTGTCAATCGCAGGTTCGAGCCGCGGACCCTCTCCCTCGACAAAGCACAACCTCTGGCCCAACGCGTGCGGAACCAGCAGGATATCGGCGAACAGAATGGCCGCGTCCATGCCGAACCGCCGGATCGGTTGCAGCGTCACTTCCTCGGCCAATTCGGGCGTGAAGCAAAGATCAAGAAAGCTTCCCACCTCAGCTCGCAGCTTTCGGTATTCCGGCAGATACCGCCCAGCCTGCCGCATTAGCCATACCGGAGGGACTTCCAGCGCTTCACCCCGGAGCACTCGCAAGATCTTCTTGTCCGGTTCCTGGGTCATGCCCGGCGCTTCTTCCTTCATTGAAGGAATCTTGAAAGAGGTTGTTGAGTCAGTAGTACGCTGAGTCCCGGGGATTACCGCATTGCCAAAAGGATTCACAGGGTTATCCAAGGGCGCAACATCGATCCATGCCCGGACTGGAAACGGATTAAGCTGCGTAAAAAGCGATCTTTATTATTTTATCGTTTTGTTTCAACAACTTAAGTTTATACTATGAGTCCGGAACCATTAAGATATCAACTCAATTCTAGCTGGTTCACTGACAGGGCGGAAGTTATCCACACCGGTGTCCAAGCCGGGTTTCGTGCCTGCACAGGTGGAAAAGTCGGCCCGTGTTCCACAGGGCTCGCTGTACGCTACGGGACCGCACACACTGTCCCGACATTTTCCCCTTCGCATCCCAGACTCTGCCCACAGCCGCGCTCTTCCGCCCAGCGAGCATTCGGCGCATTGTCGCGGTGACGGCCCGGGCGGGGCCGCGCGGTATTCGGGGCGGTACTCATGGCAAGCGTGGAATTCAACCTGCATTTGATCTCGGACTCCACCGGCGAGACACTGCATGCCTTGGCACGCGCCGCCCTGGCCCCCTTTCGCCCCGACACCGAAGTCCAGGTGCATCTTTCCGTCTTCGTGCGCAGCGAGCGCGATCTCGATGCGGCCCTGGACACCCTGCGCCGTCATCCCGGCCCGGTCTGGTACACCGTGGTGGACCCGGAAATCAGCGCGGGGATCGAGGCCGCCTGCCGCGAGCTCGCCGTCGACCGGGTCAGTGTGCTCAGCCCTCTGATCGACGGTCTCGCTACTTATTTGTGCCGCCAGCCGAGCCACAGGCCGGGACTCCAACACCAGATGGGCAGCGACTATTTCGAGCGCATCGCCGCCCTCGATTTCGCGATCGCACATGACGACGGCGCCCTCGGCGCACGCCTGCGCCGGGCGGATGTGGTCCTGACCGGCGTCAGTCGTACCTCCAAGACCCCGACCTGTATTTATCTCGCCTATCGCGGTGTGAAGGCGGCCAACGTCCCTCTGCTTCCTAATCGCATGCCGCCCCCGGAACTCCTGGAGGCCATCGCCGACGGCACACCGGTGATCGGCCTGACGGCGAGCCCGGCGCGTCTGGCGCAGGTGCGCGGGCACCGGCTGGAAAGCCTCGGCCATTCGCCGCACGATGCCTATGCAGACCTCGAGCGTATCCGCAATGAAGTCGCCGAAGCCCGGCTTTTCTTCCAGCGCCAGCGCCTCCCCGTGATCGATGTCACGCGCCGCTCGATCGAGGAGACCGCGGCCGAGGTCCTCGCCGAGCTTCGCGCGCGCGGAAATGCCGCTGCCCGCCGCGACGCCGCCCGCCGCGACCTGCCGGACACGATCCGATGAGCCCTCTCCTGCTCGCCAGCGGCTCGGTGACCCGCGCCGCGATGCTGCGCGCGGCAGGCGTCGAGACTGAGGCCGTCTCCGCTAGCGTTGATGAGCCGGCCCTGCGCCAGGCCATGCTGGCCGAGCACGCGCCGGCCCGCGACATCGCCGACAAGCTCGCCGAGCTCAAGGCGCGGCGGGTCAGTGGCCGGCACCCGGACAGGCTGGTGCTGGGGGCCGATCAGGTTCTGGTGGCGGCAGGCGAGCTCTACGCCAAGCCGGCCGACCGCGCCGCGGCAATGGCGCAACTCCGGGCGCTCCGTGGCCGCACCCATGACCTGCTCTCGGCAGCGGTCGTTGTCCAGGCGGGTGCCCCGGTCTGGCGCCATATCGGACGCGCGCGGCTTTTCATGCGCCCCTTCTCCGATGCGTTCCTCGAGGACTATCTCGACCGGATGGGCGATCTGGCCTTCGCCTCGGTCGGCTGCTATCAGCTCGAGGGTCTGGGCGCGCAGCTCTTCGCCCGTGTCGAGGGGGATTTCTTCACCGTGCTTGGCCTGCCGCTGCTCGAGCTTCTCGGTTTTCTGCGCGCACGGGGGGTCCTTCGCGAATGACCGACACGAAATCTGGTGATCTTGCTGCCGGCCTGGCCGGGGTCACCGGCTGGCCGGTGGCGCATTCCCGCTCGCCGCTGATCTTCGCGCACTGGTTCGCCCGCTACGCCCTTGCCGGATCCTATGTGCGGCTTCCGGTTCGTCCCCACGACCTGGCCCAGGTTCTCCATGCCTTGCCCAAGGCCGGGTTCGGTGGCCTCAACGTCACCATTCCGCACAAGACTGACGCCCTCGCGCTCGCCGACCGGGCCAGCGAGGCCGCGCGGGCGATCGGTGCCGCCAATACCCTGACCTTCACGTCGAAGGGCGGGATTCACGCCGACAATACCGACGCCTTCGGCTTCCTCGAGAACCTGCGCGAGGGCGCGCCCGCATGGGACCCGCGCAGCGGGCCGGCGCTCGTGCTCGGCGCCGGCGGCGCCGCCCGTGCCGTTGTGCATGCGCTTGTGGGCGCGGGCGTGCCGGCGGTCCGGCTGGCCAATCGCTCGCGAGACCGCGCCGAGGCGCTGGCGGCGCATTTCGGGCGGCGCGTCGAGCTGGTCGACTGGGCCGCCCGCATCGACGCAATCGCCGGCGCGGCGCTGATCGTCAACACCACCAGTTTGGGCATGGCCGGCCAGCCGCCGCTTGCCGTTTCGCTCGCCGGCGCGGCGCCCGGCACGGTGGTTTGCGATATCGTCTATGCGCCGCTGGAGACACCGCTCCTCGCCGAGGCCCGCACCTGCGGCCTCATCGCGGTGGACGGTCTCGGCATGCTGCTGCACCAGGCGCGGCCCGCCTTCCGCGCCTGGTTCGGTATCGACCCCGCCGTCGATGCCGAATTGCGCCGCGTCGTGCTCGGGGACACGCCATGATCCGGCTGGGGCTGACCGGCTCGATCGGCATGGGCAAGTCGACCGTGCTATCGATGTTCGCCGAGCTCGGCGTGCCCACCTGGAGCGCCGATACGGCCGTGCACCGCCTCTACGCGCCCGGCGGCGCCGGCGCCGAGGCCATCAGCACGCTCGTGCCCCCGGCCGTCGGCGCCGAGGGCGTCGACCGGGTGAAGCTGCGCCAGGCGATCCTCGCCGACGCGTCGCTATTCGGCCGCATCGAGGCAGCGATCCATCCCCTCGTCGAGGCCGATCGCGATGCCTTCCTGGCGCGCGCCGGTGCCGCAGGCGCACAGCTGGCCGTGTGCGACATCCCGCTGCTGTTCGAGACCGGCGCCGAGTCGGGCTTCGACAAGGTCGCCGTCGTCACCACCTCGCCGGACGATCAGCGCGCCCGGGTGCTGGCCCGCCAGGGCATGACGAAGGCGGCCCTCGACGCCATCCTCGCCCGCCAGGTCCCCGATGCCGAGAAGCGCGCTCGTGCGGACTTCGTGATCGACACCTCCGGCCAGAAGAGTGAGACCCGCGAGCAGGTGCGCACGATCCTTGCCGAGCTCACCGCCGTTGCCCCCAGGGAGAAGGACTGATCCCGTGCGCGAAGTCGTCCTCGATACCGAGACCACCGGCCTCGATCCCGCCCAGGGCCACCGCGTCGTCGAGATCGGCGCCATTGAGCTGGAGAACCTGCTGCCCACGGGCCGCATCTATCACCGGTACGTCAATCCCGAACGGCCGGTGCCGCGCGATGCCGTCGCGGTGCATGGTCTCACGGACGCCTTCCTGGCGGACAAGCCGGTCTTTGCCGGCATCGCCGAGAGCTTCCTCGACTTCATCGGTGATGCGCGGCTGGTGATCCACAACGCCGCCTTCGACCTGCGCATGCTGAACGCAGAGCTTGCGCGGATCGGCGCCGAGGCCCTGCCCGCCGGCCGCGCCCTCGACACGCTCGAGATCGCGCGGGCCCGCTTCCCCGGCGCCCCGGCCTCGCTCGATGCGCTCTGCCGGCGCTTCAGCATCGACAATTCGGGCCGCGACAAGCACGGCGCGCTGCTCGACTCCGAACTTCTCGCCGAGGTCTATCTCGAGCTGATGGGCGGCCGCCAACGCGGCCTCGCCCTCGATGCCGGCGGCACCGCTCGCGCGGGAACCCAGGCCGGTGACTGGCATGCGCCGGCGCGCTCGCGTCCGCTCGCTCCGCGGCTCACCCCCGGGGAGAAGGCCGCGCATGACGCCTTCGTCGCCGAGCTCGGCGATTCTGCCCTGTGGCACCGATTTTCAGATTGACGTCGACACCGAAGGCCCCGCGGGAAAGTCCGGGGACCGACCCGGCAAATCCGCGGCGCCCGCGCTACCGGCTCAGCGCGGCCTGCAGCTCCTTCTTCACCTTGCGTGCGCGCGGCGACAGGCCCGCCTCGTCCGCCTTGAGCAGGAAGGCATCGAGCCCGCCCCGGTGATCCACTGTCCGCAGCGTCGAATTGGCGATGCGGAAGCGGAAGGTGCGGCCCAGCGCCTCGCTGACCAGCGAAACGTGCTGCAGGTTCGGCAGGTAGCGCCGGTTGGTCTTGATGTTCGAGTGGCTGACCCGGTGGCCGGTCAGCACGCCCTTGCCCGTCAGTTCGCAGCGGCGCGACATCGCTCGATTCCTTCTCAGCCCGTTACCGTCCCCGGCGCGTCGCCCGGACCAGGTCGCGCAACAGACGCGCCCCGCCCGATCGATCAGCGCGGAAATTCGAGAGAAGGCTCTCTACGCGTTGGGGGGACGTTCGTCAAGCAGGCCCCGGCCCCCGAATGAGGGTCAGGAGCTCTTCAGCCGCCTCCTCGGGCGCACGGCGTCCCTCGGCGACCGCGCGCTCGGCCTCCGCCAGCTTGTCGGCGATCCCCTGACAGGCATAGAGCGCCTCGACCGCGCCCTGCTCCAGCGCCCGGCGCAGCCGGCGCACCGCCTGGTCAGCGCGGTTCTCGGCGAACCAGCCGGTCTGGCGGCGCCAGGCCTCGAGCCCGCGGATCCGCTCCCACACCTCGCCGAGTCCCGTCCCCTCGAGCGCCGAGGCGGTCATCGCCGCGGGGAAGCCCTCCGGATCGCGCCGCCTGTGCCGCATCAGGCGCAGCGCGGCCGCGTATTCCGCCGCCGTCGCCTCGGCCACCGGCTTGAGCCCGCCATCGGCCTTGTTGATCACCACGAGGTCCGCGATCTCCATGATGCCACGTTTCACGCCCTGCAGCTCGTCGCCCCCCGCCGGCGCCAAGAGCAGCACGAAGACGTCGGTCATCTCGGCCACCATGACCTCGGACTGGCCGACGCCGACGGTCTCGACGATCACCACGTCGAAGCCGGTGGCCTCGGCCAGCCGGATCGCCTCGCGCGTGCGCCGCGCCACGCCGCCCAGCTCGCTCTGGCTCGGCGAGGGGCGGATGAAGGCGTGCGTCTCGCGGGCGAGCCGCGGCATGCGTGTCTTGTCGCCGAGGATCGAGCCACCCGAGCGGGCCGAGGAGGGGTCGACCGCCAGCACCGCGAGCTTCAGCCCCTGCTCCACCAGCATCAGGCCCAGGGCCTCGATGAACGTGGACTTGCCCACCCCCGGCGTGCCCGACAGCCCGATGCGCAGCGTGCCCTGGGGCGCAGGGCCGAGCCGCTCGATCAGGGCGCGCGTCGCGGCCCGGTGGTCCGTGCGGCTCGATTCGGCCAGAGTGATGGCCCGCGCCAGCGCCCGGCGCTCGCCGGCGCCCAGGCGTCGGACCAGCTCGTCGATCTCGGCGTCCGTCATGGCGCCCCCGCCGGTTGACCTTGCGCGTTTCGGCCCTTCTAGCGGCTCGGGCCGGCGCGAGGCAATCGGCGCGAGGCAATCGGCCCTGGGCGCCGGGGCGGTAGCCGCGACGGGGCGCGATGGCGTAGACGGGGCGCATGAACCCGCCGCCGCCCCCGCCGATCGACGAGGCGCTGCCTGCGCTGCTCGACGCGCTGGCAGCGCACCGCACCGCCGTGCTCTCGGCGCCGCCGGGCGCGGGCAAGACCACGCGGGTGCCCCTGGCGCTGATGCAGGCGGACTGGGCGCGTCCTCGCCGCCTTGTCATGCTCGAGCCGCGCCGCATTGCCGCGCGCGCCGCCGCCGAGCGCATGTCCGAGCTCATGGGCGAGGCGGTCGGCGCAACCGTTGGCTACCGCATCCGCGGCGAGGTCCGCGTCTCGGGCACGACCCGCGTCGAGGTGGTCACCGAGGGCGTGCTGACCCGGATGCTGCAATCCGACCCCGAGCTGCCCGGCGTCGCCGCGGTGATCTTCGACGAAGTGCACGAGCGATCGCTCAACACCGATCTCGGGCTGGCCCTGGCGCTCGAGGCGCAGGCTGCGCTCAGGCCGGATCTGAGACTTCTCGCCATGTCGGCCACCGCCGAGACGGACCGGCTTGCCGGCCTGATGGGCGGGGCGCCGGTGATCGAGAGCGCCGGGCGGCTCTTCCCGGTGGAGACCCGCTGGCTGGAGCGGCCCTGGGCGCGGCCCGGGCGCGGCGCACCGCGGTTCGAGGAGGCCGCGGCTGCCCTGGTGGCGCAGGCGGCGGACAAGACCCCCGGCGACCTGCTGGTCTTCCTCCCGGGCGCCGGCGAAATCCGGCGCGTCGCCGCGCTCCTGGCGCGCGCCCATCCTGAGATTGTCCTCGCGCCGCTCTACGGCGCGCTGCCCTTCGCCGCCCAGTACGCGGCGCTGAGGCCCGATGCGCAGGGCCGCCGCCGGGCGGTGCTCGCCACCGCCATTGCCGAAACCTCGCTGACCGTCGAGGGCGTCGGCGTCGTGGTCGACTGCGGCCGCGCCCGGCGGTCACGGTTCAACCCCGCGACCGGCATGTCCCGCCTCGTCACCGTGCCGGTCAGTCGTGCCGAGGCCGAGCAGCGGCGCGGACGCGCCGGGCGCTTGGGGCCGGGCCACTGCTTTCGCATGTGGACGAAGGGCGAGGAAGGGGCGCTGCCGCCCCGCGCGCCGCCCGAGATCGTCGAAGCCGACCTGGCGCCGCTCGCGCTCGAGCTGGCGCTGTGGGGCGGCGGGGACGGGGCCGCGCTCGCCTTCCTCGATCCTCCGCCGGCGCCGCTCATGGCCGAGGCGCGAAAGCTGCTTGCCACGCTCGGCGCCCTGGATGCCGAGGGCCGCATCACCGCGCAGGGCCGCGAGATGGCGGCGCGCCCGGTGCACCCGCGCCTGGCGCATATGCTGCTCGTCGCCGAGGCAGGCGGCGAGGGTGCCGAGGCGGCCCTGCTCGCCGCACTGCTCGAGGCCCGCGACCCGCTCGGGGCCGGTGGCCGTCCGCCCGCAGACCTCGCACTCAGGCTTGCCGGCGTGGCGGCGCCCTCCGACTTCGAGCGCGCGCATCCCTACACCATCGACCGCGGCGCCGCGGCGCGCATCCAAGCCGAGGCCCGCCGGCTGCATCCGGGCCGCGCGGACGTGCGGCGGGCCCAGGCGCGGGCGGGCGCGCTGGTCTCGCTCGCCTACCCGGACCGGGTCGGACTGCGCCGTCCCGGGCCCGCCCCGCGCTTCCTGCTCTCCGGGGGCCGCGGCGCCGCGCTCCTCGCCGACGATTCGCTCGCCAGCGAGCGCCTGATTGTCGTGGCGGAGGTCGAGGATTCCGGCCGCGAGGCCACCATCCGCCTCGCCGCCGCGCTGAGCGAGCCCGATCTGCGCGCGCTGCATGGCGACCGCATCGCCTGGGTCGAGACCGTCGCCTGGTCGCCGCGCCGGCGCGAGGTGGAGGCGCACCGGCGCGAGATGTTCGGCGCCATCGCCCTGGCCGAGCAACCCTGGCCCGCGGCGCCCGCCGAGGCGCTGGGCCGGGCGCTGGCCGAGGGCATCCGCAGCCTCGGCCTCGGCGCGCTCCACTGGTCGGACGCGGCCACCAGCCTGCGCCGGCGCGTCACCTGGCTGCGCGGGCAGGGCGGCGCCCTGGCCGACGGCCTGCCCGACTGGTCGGACGCGGCTATGCTCGCCGGCCTCGACGACTGGCTCACCCCGTATCTTGCCGGCATGCGCCGGATCGATGAGGCGGCCGGCCTCGACCTCGCTGCGCTGCTCCGGGCCGCGCTCGACCGCGCCATGCTTGCCGCCGTCGAGCGCGCCGCCCCGGCCCACTTCGTGACGCCGCTCGGCGACCGGGTCGCGATCGACTATTCCGGCGAGGCGCCAACGATCTCGCTGCGGGTGCAGGAACTCTTCGGTCTCGCCATGCACCCGGCGGTCGGAGACCCGCCGGTGGCCCTGGTGATCGAGCTGCTGTCGCCGGCGCGCCGCCCCGTGCAAACCACCCGCGACCTGCCAGGCTTCTGGGCCTCCTCCTATGCCGAGGTGCGCAAGGAGATGCGCGCGCGCTACCCCAAGCACCCCTGGCCCGAAGACCCGCTCGGGGCCGAGCCGACCAAGCGCGCGAAGCGGCGCGGCTGAGCGCCGGGCTCAGACGAGGCTGCGCACGAAGCCGGCGATGCGCGCGAGCGCGGCGCTGAGCTCGGCCTCGGGCAGCGTCAGCGCGACCCGCACGTGGCCGGCGGCGGCGTGGCCGAAGCTCTCGCCCGGCATCACCGCGATGCGCTCGGCCTCGAGCAGCCGCTGGGCGAAGTCGTCTCCCGACAGCCCGGTCGCGCGCAAATCCAGCATCAGGTACATGCCACCCTGCGGCGGCAGGGCGCGCAGGCCCGGCGCGTTAGCGACGGCCTCGAGTGCCGCAGCGGCGCGCCGGCGGTAGCGCGCGGCGATGTCGCGCTCGATGTCCTGGCCTCCGGTCAGGGCATAGAGGCCGCCGTCCTGGATATAGCCGGGCAGGCCATAGGTCGTGGTGGTCGCGAGCTCGCCGATGCGCGCGATCGCCTCGTCCGGCCCGACGATCCAGCCGAGCCGCGAGCCGGTCATGGCGTGCGACTTCGACAGCGAGCCGATCACCAGCGTGCGTTCGGCCATGCCGGGCAGGTCGCGCGGGCTCACATGCTGCCCCTCGTGAACCTGGCTCTCGTAAAGCTCGTCCGAGATCAGCCAAAGCTTGCGCCGCCGGCAAAGCTCGGCCAGCGCCTCGAGCCGGGCCGCCTCGTAGACCGCCCCGGTCGGGTTGTTCGGCGTGTTGACGAGGATCGCCCGCGTGTCGGGCGCGAGCGCGCGCTCGATCGCGGCGACATCGGGCTGGAAGCCCTGGTCGGCGGGCGTCTCGACCATGATCGGCCGCCCCGCCGCAGCCCGCACCGTCTGGGCGAAGGTGGCGTAATAGGGATCCAGCACCACCGCCGACTGGCCGGGGTCCAGCACCGCCGTGAACGCGGCGAACAGGCCCGCCTGCCCGCCGGCGGTGACGACCACGTTGTCGCGCGCGGCGCCGACCCGGTGGCGGGCTGCGACGCGCGCGGCGATGGCGTCGCGCAACGCGTCCGACCCCATGCCGGCGGAATAGCCCAGGTTGCCCGCCTCCATGCTCGCCCGCATCGCCGCCAGGATGCGCGCATCGGTCTTCACGTCGTGGTCGCCGACCGTGAGCATGACGACCCGCTCGCCCGCCGCCGCCAGCGCCCGGGCGCGGTAATAGACCGACCAGCCGTCGCCGCCGCCGCCGACGATGTCCCGAATCCGGCGCGAAAGTTCCATGACGTCACCCGGAAAGAAACTGCCCGTGAAGGCCCCGAACGGGGCCCCGGGAAACCCCCGGGGCGCCGTTCGGCCATTGTGCCGCGCCCGTCTAGCAGGTGCGACCCGGGCCGGGCAAGCAGCTCAGCCGCCGACCCCGAGCGGCACGAAGCGCAGGTCCGTGCCGCTCTGGATCAGGAACAGCACCGACTTGCGGCCGGCCGAAACCGCCTCGGCCACCTTGGACTGGACCTCTGCCGGAGCGGTCACCGGCTCCTGCCCGACCTCGACGATCACGTCGCCCGCTTGAACGCCCTTCTTGGCGGCGGCGCTGTCGGGCGCGACATCGGTCACGACGACTCCGGTGACGTCGGCAGCGATGCCGAACCGTGCCCGCGCCGCCTCGGAGAGCGGTGCCAGCGTGAGCCCGATCTGGTCGAGCGCGAGCGTCTTTCCCAGCCCGCCGCCCGGCGGCACGGCGGCGACCTCTTTCTTCTTCTCCTTGAGCAGGCCGACCTTGACCTTCAAGGTCTGGGTCTTGCCCTTGCGGAAGACGACGACCCGTACGGTCTTGTCGACCTCGGTGTCGGCGACGATGCGCGGCAGCTCGCGCATCTCGGTGATGTCCTTGCCGTCGAACTTCAGGATCACGTCGCCGGTCTGGATGCCGGCCGCTTCGGCCGGGCTGCCCGGGGTCACGTCGGCCACCAGCGCGCCGGTCGGCTTGTCCATGCCCAGCGCCTGGGCCATTTCGTCGTTCACCGCCTGGATCTTCACGCCCAGCCAGCCGCGCCGGGTCGTGCCGTACTTGCGCAGCTGCTCGATCACCGGCTTGGCCAGGTTGGCCGGTACGGCGAAGCTGATCCCGACCGAGCCGCCGCTGGGCGAGAGGATCGCCGAGTTGATGCCGACGACCTCGCCGGCCAGGTTGAACAGCGGCCCGCCCGAGTTGCCCTGGTTAATCGCCGCGTCTGTCTGCAGGAAGTCGTCATAGGGCCCGGCATGGATGTCGCGGTTGCGTGCCGAGACGATGCCGGCGGAGACGGACCCGCCCAGTCCGAACGGGTTTCCGATGGCGAGCACCCAGTCGCCGACGCGCACCGCGTCCGAGTTGCCGAAATTCACGAAAGGCAGGGGTGAAGTCGGGTCGACCTTGAGCAGCGCGAGGTCGGTCTTGGTGTCGACGCCCACGACCGTCGCCTTCAGCGACTGGCCGCTGGCCAGGTTGACGGTGATCTCGTCGGCGTTCTCGATCACGTGGTTGTTGGTGACGATGTAACCCTCCGGACTGATCAGGAAGCCCGAGCCGAGCGACTTCTGAATCTGCGGCTTCTTTTGGCCGTTCTTGCCCAGGAAGTCGCGGAACAGGTCCTCGAACGGGCTGCCCTGGGGGTTCTGCGCATCGCCGTTGTTCGGCCCCTCGACGTTCACGTCGACGGCCTGCATGGTGGCGATGTTCACTACCGCCGGGGTAAGCTTCTCGACCAGGTCGGCGAAGCTGGGAACCGGCTGCCCGCGTGCCGGCGCCGGCGCGGGCCCGGCGAAGGCGAGGGCCAGCACGAGCATGGCGGCGAGGCGCGGCAGCCCGGCCGCGGCGGCGCCAAGGCGGATGGTCGGTATGCGCGTCAACTCATGCACTCCTTCTATCCGGGGCAGGCGCGGCCTTTTGGGGCCTGCGCCCCCCGCTGCGGCATCCGGGCCCCTCTCTCGAGACCGGAGTCCCGGCGCCGGCCGCCGCGCCTCACCCGCGAACCAGAAGATAAAGCATGGCTCCTGCCGCTGCCATCAGAATTCCTGCGACACGCACCTGTCGCGCGCCCAGCTCCTCCAGCGCGGCCATGAGCTCGGGCAGCGACGAGGCGAAGATCATCGCCGCGAGGCCCTCGATCACCAGCATGAGGGCAAGCGCCGCGAGCAGATCCATCTATTGCGGCGTCCCCGACGCCGCCTGGGGCGCAGTCTGCTTCGGGTTGTCGTTCTTGAGGTATTCGAAGAACTCGCTGTTCGGCGACAGCACCAGACTCGAATTGTCGCCGTTGAGCGCCTGCTCGTAGGCCCGCAGCGAGCGGTAGAAGGAGAAGAACTCCCGGTCCTTGCTGTAGGCCTTGGCATAGATGTCGCTGCGCTCGGCATCGGCCTGGCCGCGGATCACCTCGGCCTTGCGCTTGGCGTCCGAGACCAGCTCGACCGCCTTGCGGTCGGCGGTGGCGCGGATCTCCTGCGCCCGCTCCTTGCCGCGCGCGCGCAGGTCGGCCGCCTCCTGCTGGCGCTCTGCCTCCATGCGCTGGAAGGTGGCCTTGAGGTTCTGCTCGGGCAGGTCGGTGCGGCGCAGCCGCACGTCGATGATCTCGACCCCGATCTGCTTGGCCTCCTTGGCCGCCTGGTCGCGGATTCGGTCCATCAGCGCGCTGCGCTCGGGGCTGAGAACGTCGCTCGAGGGCACCGAGCCCAGCACCTCGCGCAGCTGCGCCTCGAGGATTGACTGCAGCCGCGAGGTCGCCGCCTGCTCGGTGCGCACCGACTGGCGGAACCGCACCGGGTCGGTGATCCGCCAGCGCGCGGACCCGTCGACCTTGAGCCGGCGCTCGTCGAGCGGCGTGACCTCGAGCAAGCCGGTCTCGAGCGGCAGGATGCGGCGCTCGTAATAGACCACGTTCTGGATGAACGGGATCTTCATGAACAGGCCAGGCTGGGTGCGCACCTGCTTGACCTCGCCGAACTGCAGCACAAGCGCCTGCTGGCGCGCGTCCACGACGAAGAAGGTGGACATGATACCGATCACCACGACGGCCACGACCGCGGCGAGCACGGGAAGAAGGCGCATCATTGTTTCCCCTGCATCGTCTGCCCCGCGCCCTTGCTGCCGCCCTTGCCCGAGCCCGATCCTGGCGGGCCCGCGACCGGGTGCAGCGCGGGAAGCGGCAGATAGGGCACGACGCCCTGGCCGCCCTTGCCCTCGATCGAGGGGTCGATGATGATCTTGTTCACGCTACCCAGCACGCGCTCCATGCTCTCGAGATAAAGGCGCTTGCGCGTCACGTTGGGCGCCTTGAGGTATTCCTTCAGGATCGAGTCGAAGCGCGATGCGTCGCCTTTCGCCTCGTTCACCACGCGGGCGCGATAGCCCTCGGCGTCCTGGCTGACCTGGGCCACCTCTCCGCGCGCGGCGGCCAGGGTCTTGTTGGCATAGGCCTGGGCCTTGTTGGTCTCGGTCAGCCGGTCCTGCTGCGCCGCCTGAACGTCGCGGAAGGCGTCGATCACCTGCTTGGGCGGGTCCGCCTGCTTGAAGTTGACCTGCACGATCTTGACGCCCGAGTCGTAGTTGTCGAGCGTCGTCTGGATGACCTGCTTGACCTCGCCGCTGATCGCCGCGCGCTCGGGCGCGAGAATCGGCTTGAGCTTCGAGCGCGCCACCACCTCGCGCATCGCGGCCTCCGAGACCGCCTCGATGGTGGGGCCGGGCTCGGCCAGGTTGAACAGGAACTTGGCCGGCTCCTGGATCTTCCACACGACCTGGAAGCCGATGTCGACGATGTTCTCGTCGCCGGTCAGCATCAGGCCCTGGTCGGAATTGTTGCCGCTGTTCGAGGCGCCGATCTCGATCACGTGCTGGCGCTGCACCGGCAGGATGTCGTAGGTCATCACAGGCCAGGGCGCGAAGTTCAGCCCCGGCATGCCGATGCCGGCGAACTTGCCGAAACGCAGCTCGACCGCCTCCTGGTCGGTGTCGACGCGGTAGAAGGACTGCATCAGCCAGGCGATCACCAGCACCGCGATGATGCCCGGGATCACCAGCCGCTCGTAATTCGGGCGGCCGCCGCCGCCGTTGCCCCGGCCGCCGCCGCGCTTTCCGCCCTTGCCGCCGAGCACGATGCGCAGCTGGTCGCGGCCCTTGCGCAGCAGGTCGTCGAGGTCGGGGCCCTGCTGGCCGCCGTCGCCCCCGCCGCCCCCACCGCCCCACGGGCCCTTGCCACGGCCGCCCCCGCCGCCGCCCCACGGGCCACGGCCGCCGCCGTTGTTGCTGCTATAAGGCATCGGGTCGTCGAACCTCCGTCTGACGTCGGCGCTCAAGTGGCACGTCGCCGCCTGCATAACAAGCTTTGTGCGAAAAATGCCACCCCCATCGGGCTTGCCGGTCTTGCGGCTGCGGGCCCCGTCAGGGCGCCATCGGCCGTCGCATGGTGACCAGCTCCTCGGCCGCCGTGGGATGCACCGCCACCGTGCGGTCGAAATCCTCCTTGGTCGCGCCCATCTTCACGGCCACCGCAGCGAGCTGGATCATCTCCGCCGCCGCCGGGCCGACGATGTGCACGCCCAGCACGCGGCGGCTCTGGCGCGCCACCACCAGCTTCATCATCATCCTCTCCTCGCGCCCGGCGAGGATGTACTGCATCGGCCGGAAGGCGGCGCGGTAGACCTCGATGCCGCCATGGGCGGCTTCCTCGGCCCGCGCCTCGGCCTCGGTCATGCCGACCGTGCCCGCCTCGGGCTGGGTGAAGATGGCGCTGGGCACCAGCGCGTGGTCGGGCCGGGTCGGGCTGGCACCGAACACCGTGTCGGCAAAGGCCGCGCCCTCGCGGATGGCCACCGGCGTGAGCGCCAGCCGGTCGGTCACGTCGCCCACCGCGTAGATCGAGGGGACCGAGCTTTGCGACCACTCGTCGACCACCACCGCGCCGTGCTCGCCCAGCCGCACCCCGGCGTGGTTGAGGCCCAGCCCGCCGGTATTGGGGTGCCGTCCGGTGGCGTACATCACCAGCCCCGCCTCGCGGATCTCGCCCGAGCGGAAATGCACCTCGAGATGGCGCGCCATGTCCTCGATCGAGGCGATGTCGTCCTCGAGCAGGATGTCGATGCCGCGCTGGCGTATGCCCTCCTGCACATGGCGGCGAATGTCGTCGTCGAAGCCGCGCAGGATCAGGTCGCGGCGGTAGCACAACGTGACGTGGCTGCCCATGCCGTTGAAGATGCCGGCGAACTCGCCCGCGATGTAGCTGCCACCGACGATGACGATGCGCCGTGGCAGGCGCTCGAGGTCGAAGGCCTCGTTCGAGGTGATCGCCAGGTGCCCGCCCGGCACCTCGGGCACGTAGGGCATGGCCCCGGTGGCGATTAGGATGTGCTTGGCCGACACCTCGCGCCCGTCCGCCAGCCGCACCGCGTGGGGGTCGGTGACCACGGCGCGCTGGTGGAACAGGGCGACGCCCGCCTCCTCCAGGCCGGTGCGGTAGAGGCCCTCGAGCCGGGTGATCTCGGCCTCCTTGGCGGCGTGCATCCTGCGCCAGTCGAAGCTCGTCGGCCCGACCTCCCAGCCATAGCCGCGCGCGTCCGCGAACGCCTGCGAGAACGCCGAGGCGTAGACCAGCAGCTTCTTGGGCACGCAGCCGCGGATCACGCAGGTGCCGCCGAAGCGGTACTCCTCGGCCAGCCCCACCCTGGCGCCGTAGCCGGCGGACATGCGCGCCGCGCGCACGCCGCCCGAGCCGCCGCCGATGACGAAGAGATCGAAATCGAAGTCGCTCATGCCCATCTCCGGCTCAGGTCGCGGCTCGGGGGCGCCAGGGGGTCGCCGATCAGATAGGCGTCGCCATCCGGCTCGCCGACGATCACCGCCGAGCACAGCCCGACGAAGAGCCCGCTCTCGACCACGCCGGGGATCGCGTTCAGCGCCGCGTCCAGCCGCGCCGGATCGCCGATGCGGCCGAGCTTGAGGTCCACGATGTAATGGCCCTGGTCGGTGCGGAAGGGGCCCTCGCCGGCCTCGCGCAGCACCACGGCGCGCCCGTCCACGTCCTGGCCCTCGAGCACGCGCTCGATCAGCCGCATGGTGGCGCGGGCGCCGAAGCGCACGATCTCGACCGACAGCGGGAAGCGGCCCAGCGTCACGACCTCCTTCGAGGGGTCGGCGATCACCACCATGCGCCTGGATGCCGCGGCGACGATCTTCTCCATCAGCAGCGCCCCGCCGGCACCCTTGATCAGGTCGAGGGCCTCGTCGAACTCGTCCGCCCCGTCGATCGTCAGGTCCAGCGGCCCGGCACAGTCGAGCGTGATCACGCCGAGCCCCAGCGCCTCGGCCTGGCCCTGCGTGCGGCCCGAGGTGGCGACGCAGGTCAGGCGCAGACGCTCCGCCCGCGCCCGTTCGGCCAGGAGGTCGACGAAGATCTTCGCCGTCGAGCCGGTGCCAAGGCCCAGCGTCATGCCGTCCTCGACCAGTTCCAGCGCCCGCCGGGCGGCGGCGCGCTTGGCTGTCTCGGCGGGCGAAGAGGTCGGGCTCATGGCGGGGCTCCGGCGGCGCGGTGCAGAATCGACCCCATCATAACGGGCACGAGGCGTCGCGCCAGCCGGGCGAGCGGTCGAGATCGGTCGATTCCACTTGCTCGATTGCCTATATGCAGCAGCGAAAGGCACCCCGGAGTTCGCGCCATGTTCCTGAGCATCTTCGAGATCTTCAAGATCGGCGTCGGCCCGTCAAGCTCGCACACCATGGGTCCGATGGTTGCGGCGGGCCGCTTCCTCGAGGTTCTGGCCCGGGGTGAGGACAAGATCCCTGGCGCCGGACCCGTGGCGCGGCTCGAGGGCCGCCTCTACGGCTCGCTCGCCTTCACCGGCAAGGGCCACGCCACCGACCGCGCGGTGATCCTGGGGCTCGCGGGCTTCCTGCCCGACACGCTCGACCCCGAAAAGGCCGAGGCCATCGAGGCGCGCATCCGCGAGGACAAGCGCATCTCTCCGCCCGGCCTTGCCGAGCTCGAGTTCGATCCCGACCGCGACGTGGTCTTCGACTACGGCCCGCCGCTGCCGCTGCATGCCAACGGCCTGCGGCTGGCAGCCTACGACGCGGCGGGCAACCTGCATCTGGCCGAGACCTACTACTCGATCGGCGGCGGTTTCGTGAAGACCGAGGCCGAGATGCGCGCCGACAGCGAGCTGCGCGCCATCGATGCCGCCGCCGACGTGCCCTGGCCCTTCGCCTCCGCGGCCGAGATGCTGGAGATGGCGGCGCGCTCGGGCCTGTCCATCGCCTCGATGAAGCGGGCCAATGAGGAGACCCGGGTCAGCCGCGCCGGGCTCGACGGCGGCATCGACCGTCTGTGGCAGGTGATGAACGCCTGCATCGACCGCGGCCTGGCGCGCGACGGCATCCTGCCCGGCGGCCTGAAGCTGCGCCGCCGCGCCAAGACGATGCACGACCAGCTGGTGGCCGAGCGCGGCCGCAACCTGCAGCCGCCGCATGTCGCCAACGACTGGCTGTCGGCCTACGCCATGGCGGTGAACGAGGAGAACGCCGCCGGCGGCCAGGTGGTGACCTCGCCGACCAACGGCGCCGCCGGCGTCTTCCCCGCGGTCTGCCGCTACTATCTCGACCACATCGTCGGCGCCACGCGTGCCGGCCTGCACGACATGTTCCTCACCGGCGCGGCGATTGGCGGCCTCATCAAGCACAACGCCTCGATCTCGGGCGCCGAATGCGGCTGCCAGGCCGAGGTGGGCTCGGCCTCGGCGATGGCCGCGGCGGGCCTGTGCGCCGCCATGGGCGGCAGCCCCGAGCAGGTCGAGAACGCCGCCGAGATCGCGCTCGAGCATCACCTGGGCATGACCTGCGACCCGATCCGCGGCCTGGTGCAGGCGCCGTGCATCGAGCGCAACGGGCTCGGCGCCATCAAGGCCGTGTCGGCCGCCTCGCTGGGGCTCAGGGGCGACGGCAGGCACCTGGTCTCGCTGGACGCCTGCGTCAAGACGATGCGCGAGACCGGGCGCGACATGATGGAGAAGTACAAGGAGACCTCGCTCGGCGGCCTCGCCGTCAACGTCCCCGATTGCTGACCGCGCCGACCAGCGCCGCCAGCGCATCGCGCTCCAGCAGCACCAGCGCGCCGGCCCGGTCGAAGCCCAGTTCGACCAGCGGCTGGCTGGCCCGGTTCGAGGTGCCGATCCTCACCCCCGGCGCCAGCTCCAGCCCCTCGATGGGCCAGGCCAGCCCGCGCGAATGCGTGCCGCGCACGGGCGCGAGCGGGTAGATCGAGACCCGCATTCCCGGCCGCAGCCTCAGCCGCAGCACCTCGCCCGGCGGCGCCAGCGCGGCGACGTCCTCCTCGCCCAGCAGCACCACGCGCTTGTCCGGATAGGCCATCAGCACGTGCAGCACCGCGAGCGTGTGGTCGACCCGGCGCCCGGTGAAGCCGACGGCGACATAGAGCGGCGCCTCCGTGGCATAGAGGCACTTCTCGAAGTCGGTCGTGTCCTGCTCGGCCAGGTGGACGAAGGCGGCCGGCCCGTCGCGCCAGCGCTCCGGGTCCTCGAGCGAGTCCATGTCGCCGATCACCGCCTCGGGGCTCAGCCGCATCGCCGCCAGTCGCCCGGCGCCGCCGTCGGCGGCCACCAGTGCCGGGGCGAGCCGTCGTGCCGCAGCGACCGCGTCGGCATCGATGGCGCCGGCACCGACCAGCGTCACGGCAGTCTCGAAGCGAAGGGGCAGCGCGGTCATGGCGCCCCTATCTGGGGCGCCGGCGCACGCCGGTCAATCCCGCACGGATCCTGCGGCCGGCCCGGCTTTCCTTGACCCTTCAGGTGAAATGCGCGAGTCTCGCGCCAAGTGCCTGTTGTTTACGTCAATTCAAAGTGGGAAGCGAATGTCCTCGAGCCACAAGAGACTGGACCTGCGATTCGGCGCCTTCGCCTGCTCGGTTCAGGGCTTCGAAGACCCCGTGCAGCCAATTCAGCAGGTCCTGCGCGCCATCCAGCACCTGCTCGAGGAAAGCCCCGAGCTCGCCGATACCGGCATCAATTTCGACGCCGAGGCGATCGAGCAGCTGGTCGGCGAAGTGGCGCGGCGCGCCGATCTCGACGAAGCCGAGGTCGAGATCGTGCCGGGGCTGATCATGATCCATCACGGCTCGGGGGCCCGCGAGAGCGCGGCTGCCGCCTGGGAGCCGACGGCTGAGGCCGACGCGGGCGACTACGTCAACATCTTCTCCCCCTCGGGCGGGGCTGAGGACGGTCCGGCGGCCGAGAGCAGCGAGGCGGAGTCGGCCGAGGATTTCGCCGACCGCCTGCGCCGCATGGCCGACACCGAAGGCGATGACTACGGCTGGGACGAGGACGGCGCTGACGCCGGTGACGCCGGCGGGGTCGAGGCCGCCGACGTCCAGGCCGAGGCCGAGGAGGCCGCACCCCTCAATCTCTTCGCCGGCGGCGCCGAGGCGTCCGACGAGCCGGCCGGGACCGGCGCGGCCGACAGCCCGCGCAATCTCTTCGCCGTGCCCGAGGACGAGCCCGAGGACGAGCCCCGGCAAGAGGCGGGAGAGGTGCAACAGGGGGAGTCCCGGGAGGAGTCAGAAGACAACTGGGAGCTCCTGCTCGACGCGCCGTCCGGCGAGGACGCCGAGGCGCCGGTGGAGGAGAGCGAGGGCTATTCCGCCGCCATGCTCGCGGAACGCGCCGGCGCCCGCGGCGTCCCGGACCAGATGGTCGCCTCGGCCGCCTGGATGGTGCTGATCCAGGGCCAAACCACCTTCAAGCGGCGCGATGTGCTCGACGTGTTCGAGACCATCCCGGGCGCCGAGGAGCGTTCGCTCGAGGCGCGCATCAAGGGCTTCGGGAAGGCCATGCGCAACGGCCGGCTGGTGATGATCGAGGACGGCATCTTCGGCCTCTCGCGCGGCGAGCTGGAGCGCTTCCAGGACCTGCTCTGACGCCTAGTCGTCGCGCCCGCCGTCGCGCCCCGCCCGGTCCGGGTCCTCGCGGCCGATACCAAGGAAGACGCGGCGGAAGGGCAGCGCCCACAGCACGCCCAGCCCGGCATAGACCACCATCTCGATCAACGCCGGCTGCCGGCCCATCCAGCCGGTCAGCACCAGCGCCGCCACCAGATAGATGGGCAGCCAGACCAGCAGCAGCACGAGCGCGAGAATGCGCCGGGTGCGCCAGGTCATCGATTGCACCGTGTCATGGCTTGCATCGGGTCATGGCCTGCGCGCTCAGTCGCGGAACGGGTCGGTGACAAGGATCGTGTCGGCGCGCTCGGGGCTGGTGGACAACAGCGCCACCGGCGTCTCGATCAGCTCCTCGACGCGCTTGATGTACTTGATCGCCTCGGCCGGCAGGTCCAGCCAGCGCCGCGCGCCCTGGGTCGACTCCGACCAGCCCGGCATGGTCTCGTAGACGGGCTCGACCCGCGCCTGCACCTCCGAGGCCGTCGGCAGGTAGTCGATCACCCCGCCGTCGAGCCGGTAGCCGGTGCACAGCTTCAGCTCCTCGAGCCCGTCCAGCACGTCGAGCTTGGTCAGCGCGATGCCGTCGATACCGCCGACCCGGCAGGCCTGGCGCACCAGCGCCGCGTCGAACCAGCCGCAGCGGC
>NZ_JBZSYN010000109.1:0-13512 GCF_058622915.1 Thermohalobaculum sp.
TCAGCGCCGCCGGCATGTCGGCGCAGCCGCCCGCGATGCGCGCGCAGCCGCCTAAGCCCAGCCGGTCGATGCGCCGCTGCAGCGCCGCCTCGAACTTCGGCTCCCCCTCGCCGACCATCAGCACCAGGAAGTCGCCGCCGCGCGTTGCGCGCAGCGCGCGCGCCGCCTCGATCAGCTCGGCCGCGCCCTTGCGGCGCACCAGCCGGCCGGGCAGCATGATGACCGGGCGCGGGTCGTCCAGAAGCCCCCACTGCTCGGCCAGCTTGACCGTGCGCTCGTTGCCCACCGCCTCCTCGGCGAAGACCGCGACATCAGCGCCGCGCGGGATGGTCACCACGTCCTCGGGCGCCACCGCGTGGCGCTCGATCACCAGCCCGCGCACATAGTCCGACACCGCGATCACCGGCCGCCCGCGCGCCATCACCGCGTTGTAGCGCCGCTTGCCCGGCCAGTCCTCGCGATAGGCGCCGTGATAGGTGGTGACGAAGGGCGTCCCGGTGCGCTGCGCCGCCCAGCAGGCGCTCCAGGCCGGCGCGCGCGAGCGCGCGTGCACGACGTCGATCTCGAGGTCGCGGATCAGCCGCGCCAGCAGCCGCGCGTTCTGCCACAGGTTCACCGGGTTCTTCGTGGCCACGTTCATGGCGATCACCTCGCCGCCGGCGCGCGTCACCCGCGGCAGCAGCCGGCCGCCCGCGGTCGCCACCAGCGCGCGGCCGCCGGCGCGCACGATCGCCTCGGTGATCTCCAGCGTGCCGCGCTCCACCCCGCCCAGATCGAGGCTCGGCACGACCTGCAACACGGTCAGGGGACGCGTCTCCTCCGGGCCCGGTTCACGCTCTGCGTGATCCCCGTTAAGCTCGTGGGCGACATCTCCCCGCGCGATGGAGGACGGCACGAACATGGACGCCCCAAGCTACCTTCAACTCGAGCCCGACACCAAGCTAGCATACCACACAATATCCGCTAGCGGACCGGGCGCAAGCGCGCCGGGCATCGTCTTTTTGGGCGGTTTCCGCTCGGACATGACCGGCACCAAGGCGCTGTGGCTCGAGGAGTGGGCGCGGGCGCGCGGCCGTGCTTTCCTGCGCTTCGACTACCGCGGCCACGGCGCCAGCTCGGGCGCCTTCGAGGATCATTGCATCGGCGACTGGGCCGAGGACGCGGCATCCGCCGTGACGCGGCTGACCGAGGGCCCGCAGATCCTGGTCGGCTCGTCCATGGGCGGCTGGATCGCGCTCCTGCTGGCCAGGCGTCACCCCGAGCGCGTCGCCGCGCTGGTCGGCATCGCCGCCGCCCCCGACTTCACCGAGGACGGCCTTTGGGCGCGCTTCACCGAGGCCGAGCGCCGCCGCCTGATGCGCGAGGGCCGGCTCGTGCAGCCCTCCGCCTATTCCGACGAGCCCACCGTGATCACGCGCCGGCTGATCGAGGACGGCCGGCGCCACCTGGTGCTGCTCTCCGAGCTTGCCCTGCCCATCCCGGTGCGGCTGGTGCAGGGCACGGCCGATAGGGACGTGCCGCAGCAGTGGGCGCTCAGGCTCCTGGGCCACCTGGACTCGCCCGATGCGCGGCTGACGCTGGTCAAGGGCGCCGACCACCGCTTCTCGGGCCCGCGCGAACTCGCCATCCTCGGCGACACGCTCGAGGAGATCACCCGCGCCATCGCCGCCTGACGCCGGGCCGCGGCCGCTCGCCGCAACGCCCCAACGACCCTTGCAATCTCCTGCCATCGGGCGTTTCTCTCGATGCGAAAGCGGGCGTCCCGCCCCCACAGGGACCCGAGCCATGCAGCGCATCCTCCTGCAGCGCATCCCCATGCAGCGTATCCTTCTGCAGCGCATCGTCCTGGGCATTGCCGCACTGGCCGTCGTCGGCCTCGCCGGCGTGGCGGCCTTCCTGTGGCTGCACCGGCCCGCGGGCCTGGTCTCTCCGGCCGAGATCAACATCGCCAACTCGGGCATCGGCGGCCCCTTCACCCTGACCGACCAGGACGGCCGCCGCGTCACCAGCGCCGATCTGATCAAGGGCCCCACCCTGATCTATTTCGGCTACACCTCGTGTCCCGACGTGTGCCCCACCGACGTGGCCAACCTCGCCTCAACCACCGAGATCCTGGCGAAGAAGGGCATCAACGTCACGCCGGTCTTCATCACCATCGACCCCGCGCGCGACACGCCCGCGGCGATGAAGGCCTATGTCCGCGCCATGAGCCCGACCATGATCGGCCTGACCGGCAGCGCCGCCGACATCAAGGCCGCGGCCGGCGCCTACCACGTCTACTATGCGCGCGCCGCCTCCGAGAGCGCGTCCGAGGGCGCCTACGGCATGACCCACAGCACGTTCACCTACCTGGTGACGCCCAGGGGCGTGCTGGCGGCCTTCCGCCGCGGCTACCCGCCCAGCGAGATCGCCTCGGCGGTGGCCAAGATCCTCAGCCGCGGCGCAGGCGGCGGGCGAACAGCCCGGGCCGGTTGACCATCAAGACGCCCAGCGCCGCGGCCGCGACGCCGGTCATCTCCACCGGGCCCATGCCCTCGCCGAAGGCGGCCCAGGCCATCAGCGCGGTGGTCGGCGGCACCAGGAAGAACAGGCTCGCCACGGTCGAGGCGGCGCCGCGCCGGATCAGATAGAGCAGGAGCGACAGCGCCCCCAGCGACAGCACCACCACCAGCCAGCCCAGCGCCAGCACGAAGGCCCCGGTCCACTCGACCGCGCCGCCCTCGGCGAGCAGCGAGACCGGCGCCAGCACCGCCGTGGCGGCGAGAAACTGGATCAGCGTCGTCGAGCGCACCGGGTGCGCGCCGGCGCGCGCCTTCTGGTAGATCGAGGCCGTCGACATCGCCACCAGCGAGCCCAGGCACAGCGCCACGCCGCGCCAGTCGCCGATGCCGGCCTCCAGCTTGCGCGCCACCACCAGCCCGACGCCCAAAAAGCCCAGCGCGATCCCGGCCCATTGCGGCCCGCCCAGCCGCTCGCCCAGCACGCGCCGGGCGATCAGCGGCGTCAGCACCGGGTGCAGCCCCACGATCAGCGCCGTCACCCAGGCCTCGGTGCCCAGCCGGATCGCCTGGTAGACCCCGCCCAGATAGACCACGTTCAAAAGCACGCCGACCAGCGCCGCGTCGCGCGCCTGCGTCAGGTTCGGCCAGGGCGCGCGCGCCAGCACCACCCAGGCGCCGAGCAGCACCGAGGCCAGCGCGAAGCGCAGCGCCAGGAAGGTCGCCGGCCCGGCATAGGGCAGCCCGTATTTCGCGCCGATGAAGCCCGTGCTCCACAGCAGCACGAAGGCAGGCGCGGCCAGCGTGGGGGGGAAGACAGGGGACTTCATCGACCGGGCGGGGCCCCCTCCTGCTGCGCCGGGGGATTGACGGGGGGATTTCGGGCAGGATTTGACATGCGCCGGGCGCGAGGCAAGAATCAAGGACAATCAGGGGCCGCCGGCCCGCCATCGGGGATGCGAGATGACCGAGAACCGCGCCGGCATCGGCGGCGACAACTCCCTGCTCGTGATCGACGACGACGCGCCGTTTCGCCAGCGGCTGGCCCGCGCCATGGAGCGGCGCGGCTTCGCCCCGGTGATGGCCGAGAGCGTCGCCGAGGGCCTCACCATCGTGCGCCGCGACCCGCCGGCCTACGCCGTGGTCGATCTCAGGCTCGAGGACGGCAACGGGCTCGACGTGGTCGAGGCGCTGCGCGAGCTCAGGCCCGACTCCCGCGTCGTGGTGCTCACCGGCTATGGCAACATCGCCACCGCGGTGGCGGCGGTGAAGATCGGCGCGGTGGACTACCTCTCCAAGCCCGCCGACGCCGATGACGTGGAGAAGGCCCTTCTCGCCCGCGGCGAGGACAAGCCGGAGCCGCCCGAGAACCCGATGTCGGCCGACCGCGTGCGCTGGGAGCACATCCAGCGCGTCTACGAGCTGTGCGACCGCAACGTCTCCGAGACCGCGCGCCGGCTCAACATGCACCGCCGCACCCTGCAGCGCATCCTGGCCAAGCGCAGCCCGCGCTGAGCCGGCCGAAGGCGAGGTCCGCGCAAGCCGGCCGCGACATCGGCAGGCGATATACATCGCGCCCCGGCAGCGCTAGACTTTCGCTCTCGCTGACATGTGCCAGCGCAGTCGCATCGAATGGCCCAAGCACGAGCCCCTCGCCGCCTCGCAGCAATCCTCGCCGCCGATGTCGTGGGGTATTCCCGCCTCATCGGAGCCGACGAGCCCGGAACGCTGGCGGCCATGCGGGTGGTCTGGAGCGAGCGTTTCGATCCCGCCGTCGCCGCGCATCGCGGCCGCATCGTCAAGAGGATGGGCGACGGCGCCCTGGTCGAGTTCGCCAGCGCCGTCGACGCCGTGGACTGCGCCGTCGCGATTCAGCACACGATGGCACACCTGCGCAGCGCGCCGCCGGGCGGCCCGGTGATCGCGTTCCGCATCGGCGTGAACCTCGGCGACATCGTCATCGAGGGCGACGACATCTTCGGCGACGGCGTCAATGTGGCGGCGCGGCTCGAGGGCCAGGCGCCGAAGGGGGGCATCCTGATCTCGGAGTCCGTGCACGCCCAGGTCAAGGGCAAGACCGGGGTCGCTTTCGCGGACGCCGGCATGCTGAGCCTCAAGAACATCGAGGCGCCGGTGCGGGCCTGGCGCTGGGCCGGCGACGAGCCGGCTGGGGCCACGCCGGCACACGCGCCGCCGCGCGCGCAGGACGTGCCCTCGATCGCGGTGCTGCCCTTCACCAGCATGTCCGGCGAGCCGGAGCAGGACTACTTCGCCGACGGGCTGGTCGAGGACATCATCACCACGCTGTCGAAGCTCGATGGCCTCAGGGTGATCGCCCGCAACTCCAGCTTCGTCTACAAGGGGCGGGCGGTCGACGTGCGCGAGGTCGCGCGGAGCCTCGGCGTGCGCTACGTGCTCGAAGGCAGCGTCCGGCGCGGCGGCGACCGCTTGCGGATCACGGCGCAGCTGATCGACGCGGCCGATGGCAGCCATGTCTGGGCCGAGCGCTACGATCGCCCGCTCGATCACATCTTCGCGGTCCAGGACGAGGTCACGCTTGCGGTCGCCACCGAGATGCAGGTCAAGCTGACCGAGGGCGAGCAGGCCCGCTTGCGCCAGGCAACGACCAGCAATGTCGCGGCCTGGACCCAATGGGTTCAGGGTCTGTCCTATTTCCGCCGGGAGGTCACCGAGGAGAACGTCTCCAGGGCGCTGCGATGCTGGGAGAACGCACTGGCGCTCGATCCCGGCTCGGCAACCCTCAATGCGATGATCGGGTTCCTGCATTTTCGCGACGCCCGGTTCGGCTGGTGGGACGATCGCCGCACCGCACAGGCCAAGGCCAAGGCCTTCGCGGACAGGGCGATGGAGCTCGACCCCGACAACGCCGATGCCAACATCACCGCGAGCGTGGTCGTGCTCCAGCACGGCCGATACGACGAGGCCGCATCGCTGGCGCGGCACGCCGTGCGCCTGGCGCCGGGCTCCGCCGACGTGAAATCGCTGGCGTGCTTCGTTTTGGCCTCCGCGGGTTTTGCCGACGAAGCGGTGCCGCTCGGAGAACAGGCAATGAAGCTCAGCCCGGCTTATCCCGGCTACTTCCTCGGCGCGCTCGGCAATGCCTACAGGCTGGCCGGACGTGCCGAGGACGCAATCGCGGCCTTCGAGGCCTATCGTGCCAGGGCCCCGGCGTTCGGTCTGGTCGACCTCGTTCTGACCTATCAGCAGAGCGGACGGCCCGAGGAGGCGGCACGGCTGGCGAGAGAGCTTCTCTCCATCCGGCGAAACTTCGCGATCCGCGCCTGGGCAGAGACGCAGTACCGGGCCGGCAAAGAGGGACTCGAAGCCGACATCGCCGCGCTCTCCGCCGCGGGCCTGCCCATGCGCTGAGCGCGTGATCGAAGCCCGGTGCCGGGCTTACCCCGGGCGGCCTCGTTTTCGCGGCCGCGCCCCGCCTAAAAAGCGGTTAAAATCGCCGCGAAATTCTTACAGGTCTTATATAAGACCTGTAAGAATTAACTGCCCGCCACCAGCGTCGCGGTCAGCCGCCTGAGCGTGGCGATCACGCTCTGCGCCACGATGCGTCCGGTGCGCGGATTCTCCGCCGAGGGCACGTTGAGCATGGTCATGGTGGCCTCGCCGGCATCCGACTCGATGGTCACCGACTGCACGTTGCGGTGGACCCAGGGATCGGCCCAGATGGCGACCTCGGTGCGGTCCGGCCCGATGCCTGCGAGCGCCAGTGCGGCGGCGACGTTGACATTGGCGGGAAAGCCCCGGGCGGCTTCGCGCGCACTGCCGTGGAAGATCTGCTTAGGCTCTCTCAAGCCATTGATATCTATGTGGTTCTCGACCAGATAGGGCGCCCCGGCCAGCCCCGCCGGGGGCTTGCGCGTCTCCAGCACCACGCGGCCGATCTCGCCCTCGGCCATCGCCCGCACGGTGTCGAGCCCGATCAGCGCGCCGGTGGGCACGACGATGCGCGCGCCGGTGGCCGCGGCCCGCTCGACCAGGTCCATATGCGCCAGGAGCGCGCCGACCGAGAGCGGCATCAGCATCCGCCCCGCCTCGATCGCCGGCCCGGCCACCTCGGCAAAGACCGCGGCCGGGGTGCACTCGACCACCACTTCCGCGCGCCCGGCCAGCTCGGCCAGCCCGACCACCGGTGGCATGACGTTGAAATTATTCATCTTTCCCGCGGCGCCGGCAGCATCGCGGGCCGACACCGCGGCCAGCCGCAGCCCCGGCACACCGCCCGCATCGAGCGCCCGCGCCACCCGCAGCCCGATGGCGCCCAGCCCGGCCACGGCGACGGTTTTCCCGGTCATCGGCTCCTCTCAGCCCAGCGCGTTGAACAGCATGTCGAGCCCGATGATCACCAGCCCGATCAGGAAGAACAGGCGGAAGCGGGCCTCGGAGACATGCTTGCGATAACGCGTGCCCAGCGCAAGCCCGGTCGCCGTCGGCACCACCGCCGCCACCGACATCAGCGCCAGATCGGCGGTCATCAGCCCGCGCCCGGTCAGCGAGCTGGCGAGCGCCAGCGTGATGGTGATGAAGGTGATCCCCAGCGCCTGCACGAAGGTGTCGCGCGGCAGCCTCAGCGCGTGCAGGTAAAGGATCCCCGGCACGATCATGTTGCCCGCCATGCCGAAGATGACGCCGCCCAGGCCCCCCATCAGGGGCGACATCCAGCGCTCGTGCCGCCCGGGCGGCGGCATCTCCACGCGCAAGAGCGCCACCGCCCCGTAGGTGGTGATGGTCACCCCGACGATGGCCACCAGCGTCTCGCTGCGCGCCGTGGCCAGCACGGAGGTGCCGAACCAGATGCCGACGCAGGCGCACACCAGAAAGGGCCACAGCCGGCGCAGCATCGGCCGGAAGGCGGGCCCCGAAAGCGCCTGCCAGGTGTTGGTGGCGATGCCCGGGATCAGCATCACGGTCAGCGTCTCGCGCACCCCCAGCGTCGAGGCCAGGATCGCCAGCGTGACCAGCGGCAGCCCCATGCCGATCAGGCCCTTGACCAGGCCGGCGAGGAAGAAGGCGCCGAGGATCAGCGCGACGGTCGCGGGGTCCCACATGGCTGGTGCTGCGTCTCCCGAACCCTCAGGCGCCTGCCGGCCGGTGCAGCGCCCGCCAGACCATCCAGCCCGCGCCGATCACGCAGGCGCCGGCCAGGCCGGGGCGGAACCAGCCGCCCATCATCGCCAGCGGCACGGCGATCGCGACGAGCAGCGCCGGCGCGTAGAAGCGGGTCCAGCGGATGCCCTTGGTGCGCGACGACTGGAACCACGGGAAGGCGGCCGAGAACAGCGCGATGATCAGGAAGAACAGCGACCATGGCCGCGTCACGAACAGTGTCGGGTCGGGATTGATCGCCAGAGCGCGCGAGAGATTGATCTCGGCGATGTTGCCGAGCACCACCCCCAGGATCATCGGCGCCAGCGGAAAGCCGAACTCGCGCATCAGGAAGCCGACGATGCCGAACCAGAACAGCGTCCAGATGTCGAAGGTGACGTTGTTGAGCGCGAAGACGCCGATCGAGGCGAAGACCAGGATCACCGCGGCGAGCATGTACATGCGGATCTGCGTGACCTGCACGAAGACCCTGAGCATCACCGACTGCAGTGCCAGCATCATGAACAGCGCGACGAAGTAGGAGATGAAGATCGAGTAGGCCAGCACCGGCTGGTCGTGGATGAAGCTGGGGCTGGGCACCACGTCGTTCATCAGGAGCGCGCCGAGCATGATCGCCGAGGTCACGTCGCCCGGGATGCCGAGCGCCATCAGCGGCGTCAGCGCGCCGCCCTCGACCGCGTTGTTCGAGGATTCGGGCGCGATGATCCCCTCGGGGATGCCGGTGCCGAAGTCCTCGGGGTTCGGCGCCGCCTTCTTCGCCTGGTCGTAGGCGAGGATGTTGGCGATCGAGCCGCCGGCGCCGGGCACCATGCCGGTGAACACACCGATCAGCGAGGAGCGGATCAGCACCGGCCAGCGCTGCAGGATCGCCTTGATGGCACGGACGTGCTCGATGCGCACGCTCACCTGGCGCCGCTCGGCCAGCGAGCGGCGCGCCGCGCCCGGGTCGCGGATGTCCGAGAGCAGCTGCGAGAAGGCAAAGAGCCCGATCAGCACGGCGATGAAGTCGAACCCGCTCATCAGCGAGTCGATGCCGAAGTCGAAACGCGGCATGCCGATCGCCGGATCCTCGCCGACGGTGCGCACGAGAAGCCCCAGCGCGCCCGCGATCAGGCCCTTGACCAGGTCCTTGCCGGCCAGGCTGGCGGTCACCGTCAGCGCGAAGACCACCAGCATGAAGAAGTCCCAGGGCTGGAACTCGAGCCCGATGCGCGCGAGCTGCGGCGCGAACAGAACCAGGATCACCGCCGAGATCGTGCCGCCGAAGAACGAGGACCAGACCCCGAGGCCGAGCGCGAATCCGGGCTCGCCCTTGCGCGCCATGGGGAAGCCGTCGAAGGTGGTGGCGACCGAGGAGGGCGTGCCCGGGATGCCGGTGAGGATCCCGGCCATCAGCCCGCCCGAAAGCCCCCCGACCAGCACGGAGACCATCGTCGCCAGCCCCTGCTCGGGCGGCATGGCGAAGGTGAAGGGCAGGGTCAGGACCACCGCCATGGCGATGGTGAAGCCGGGGATGGCCCCCGCGAGCAGGCCGGCCGCGACCCCGAGCGCCATGAAGATCAGGGTCTGGAGATGAAGGATCGCCGCGAAGGCTTCGAGGGTGTGCTCCCAGACCATTGCGGCGCCCTCAGATGCCGGTGAGATTGCCGGTCGGCAGGAAGACGCCGAGCGCGTAGGTGAACAGGCTCCACATGCCGCCGACGGTGACGACCGCGATCGCCGCATGGAGCATGAGCAGCTTCGGCGACCAGCCTCCGAGCACGGACAGCAGCAGGAAGACGAAGGCCGTGCCGCCGATCAGCATGCCGACCCAAGGCATCGACAGCAGGTAGGCGAGGAAGAGCGCGAAGCACCAGAAGACGTTGCGCCAGTCGTGGGATTTCTCGGTAAAGGTCTCGCTGTCGGCATAGGCGTCGGCCTCATCCTCGCCCCCCGTTCCGCGCCTGATCGACTGCACCAGGTAGATCAGCGAGAGGACTCCGAGCATGCCGAGGATGATGCGCGGCCACACCGCGGGGCTGAGCTGGCCGTAATTGGGCGTGCGAATGTCGAAGCTGGCGCCGATGAAGACGCCGGTGATGACGAGCAGGACGATGGCGGCGATGGTGTCGCGGTTGACGCGCGGCATGGCGAGGCGGCCTCAAGTACGTTACGGGAGAGGCCCGGGGGCCCCCGGGGGCCCGGACGCGTCGGCCGGGCCCCCGGAAATGCGGGATCGCTCCGCGCTCAGCTCTTGGGCTTGTACATGCCGATCTTGATCGCGACCTTCTTGTAGGCCTCGAAGGTCTTCTGCGCCCACTCGCGATAGCCCTTGGGGCCGACATAGTCGATGTCGGTGCCCTTGGCCTTCATCTGCGCCAGCAGCTTCGGGTCCTCGGCCGCCTTCTTGAAGATGTTGGCCCACATCTGGATGACGTCGGGGGGCGTGCCCTTCGGCGCCACGACGCCGCGGCGCAGCGCGAACACCAGGTCGACCCCGACCTCCTTGAGCGTCGGGATGTTCGGCAGCTGCGGTGCGCGCTGCTTGGCTGCGATCGCGAAGCCCTTGAGCTCGCCCTGCTTGAGATACTCCTTGCCCGAGGCGACGTTCAGCGAGCCCAGGTCGATGGCGCCGGACAACAGCGCGGTCATGCGCTCGCGCGTGCCGTCATAGGGCACGTAGCTGAACTTCATGCCGGTCTTGTCCTCGAGCAGCAGCCACATGAACTGGCTGGTCGAGCCGAAGGTGGCGCCGACCTTGTACTTGCCGGGATGCGCCTTCACGCCCTTTTCGAACTCGGCCCAGTTGTTCCACGGCGTCTTCTTGGCGGCGCCGACGATGTCGGGCGTCGAGGTGAGCAGTGCGACGGTATCGAATGCGTCGAACTGGAAGTCGATGCGCCCGTTCAGGTAGCTGGTGATCGCCGACTGGTGGATGGCGAACAGCGTGCAGCCGTCGGGCTTGGCTGCCGCGGCCACCTTCGCGCCCTTGTTGCCGCCCTGGCCGGGGATGGTGACGACCTTGATCTTCGGGTGCACGTCGAGGCGCTGGATGGTGTCCTCGAAGATCGAGAACAGGACGTGGGTGCCGCCGCCGGCCTTCCAGGGCACGATCAGCTTCGCCGTGTCGCAGGGGACGCTGGCCGCGGTGGCGGGGACCGCCGCCAGAGCAACCGCCGAGACTGCGATCGCGGACAGGATCGTTCGCATGGTTCCCTCCTCTGGTGGTGCGAGCGTGTCTTGCGCCTCTCGGCTCGCTCGCGTTTATTCTGGGCGCCGCGCATGGACGGCGCCCGGCCGCCGCCACTATAGACGGCACGAACGGGGTGACAACCGCGCGCGGGTCTCTTTCCGCAGGGTGGTGGAGCGAGCAACGGCAAGAGGAACACGCATGAGGAATCTGGAACGGCCCGGCCGCTCGCCGGTGCACGCAACCGAGGGCATGGCGGCGAGCTCGCACACGCTTTCGACGCAGACGGCGATCGACGTGCTGAAGGCGGGCGGCAATGCGCTGGACGCCGCCGTGGCCGCCTGCGCCGTGCAATGCGTGGTCGAGCCGGAGTCGACCGGCATCGGGGGCGACTGCTTCTGCCTGTGGTCCAGGGGCGGCTCGACCGACATCGTCGCCTATAACGGCTCGGGCACGGCGCCGGCGGCGGCCTCTGTCGAGTGGTACCAGGGTCAGGGAATCGAGCGTATCGAGGAGTGGGGCCCCCACGCGGTGACTGTGCCCGGCGCCGTCGATGCCTGGGAGCGGCTGCTCGCGGACCACGGCACCAGGGGGCTCGACGAGCTGCTGCGGCCGGCCATCCGCTATGCGCGTGAGGGCTACCCGATTTCCTCGCGGGTGCATGTGGACTTCGCCCTGAAGGCCGACTACCTGCGCCGCGACGCCAACGCCGCGCGCGTTTTCCTGCCGGGCGGAGAGCCGCCCGCGGTGGGCCAGCGCCACCGCCAGCCGCAGCTCGCCGACACGCTCGAGCGCATCGCCAGGCGCGGCCGCGCCGAGTTCTACGAGGGCGAGACGGCGCGCGACACGGTGGCCTACCTGCAGGCGCATGGCGGGTTGCACACGCTCGAGGACTTTGCCCGCTACCGCGGCGAGTACGTCACGCCGATCTCCACCGAGTTCCGCGGTCACGTGGTGCACGAGTGCCCCCCCAACGGGCAGGGCATCATCGCGCTTGTGCTGCTCAACGTCATGGGCGGCATGCCCGTGGCGAACGGCGGGCCGATCACGCTCGAGCGCGTCCACGCCGAGATCGAGGCCGCCCGCATGGCCTATGCCGCCCGCGACGCCTGGGTGGCCGACCCGGCGATGGCCGAAGTGCCGGTGCGCAAGCTGCTCTCGGCCGACTATGCCGAGCGCCTGCGCGCTGCCATAGATCCCGCGCGCGCGCAGGAGCCGGCGCGGCTTGTGGACCTGCCGCGGCACAACTCGACCGTCTACATCTCGGTGGTCGACCGCGACGGCAACGCCTGCTCCTTCATCAACACGCTGTTCGAGAACTTCGGCTGCGGTCTGATGACGCCCAAGGGCGTGATCCTGCAGAGCCGGGGCTCGGGCTTCACGCTCGAGCCCGGGCATCCGAACGCGATCGCCGGCGGCAAGCGACCCCTGCACACCATCATCCCGGGCATGGTCTCCAAGGGCGACCGGGTGGTGATGCCCTTCGGCGTCATGGGCGGGCAGTACCAGGCCATGGGGCACATGCAGTTCCTGACCCGCTTCCTCGACTACGGGCTCGACATCCAGGAGGCGATGGACGCGCCGCGCTTCTTCCCCGATCCCTTCGAGGGCCATGTCAACATGGAGTGGACGGTGCCCGAGGAGATCCGCGCCGGTCTGGAGAAACGCGGCCACCGTCTTCGCCACACCAAGAAGCCGATCGGCGGCAGCCAGGCGATCTGGATCGACTGGGAGGAAGGGGTGCTCACCGGCGGCTCCGAGCCGCGCAAGGACGGCTGCGCCATGGGCTACTGAGCGGCAGATCGACCGGATCGGCCGCAGACATGATCCGGCGACCCGCTCGGGGGCGGGACGGCCGAGGGAAAGGAGACCACGCGACATGCCACTGGATCGCATCGCCATCCTGATGCCCGGCGACATGGGCCACGGCGTCGGCCGGGCGCTGCGCGCGCACGGGCACGAGGTGATCACCTGCCTTGCCGGGCGCAGCGCGCGCAGCCGCGGTCTCGCCGCGGCGGCGGGCATGCGCGATGCCGGCAGCCTCGAGGCGACGCTTGCCGGGGCCGACCTCGTGCTCTCGATCCTGCCGCCTGCGGCGGCGCTCGACCAGGCGAAGGCGGTGGCCGGGGCGATGCGGGCGGCGGATGCGCGCCCGGTCTATGTCGATTGCAACGCCGTCTCGCCCATGACCGCGCGAAAGGTGGGCGAGGTGATCGCCGCGGCGGGCGCGCCCTTCATCGACTGCGGCATCATCGGGCTCGCGCCGGGCAAGGGCAAGCGGCCGACCCGGTTCCACGTCTCGGGCCCGGATACCGGGCCGATGGAGCGGCTGGACGGCAAGGGCATCGAGGTGATCGGGATTGGGGCGGAGCCCGGCCGCGCCTCGGCGCTCAAGATGGTCTATGCCGGGCTGACCAAGGGCACCTTCACGCTGCACACGGCATTGCTGGTGGCCGCCTGGCAGCTCGGCATCTTCGAGGAGACCCTCGCCGAATACGCCAACAGCCAGGGTGCGGCGCTTGAGGCCATGCGTGCGCGGGTGCCGCGCCTGCCGGCGGATTCGGCACGCTGGGTCGGCGAGATGGAGGAGATCGCCGCCACCATGGCCTCGGCGGGCGTCACGCCGGCCTTCCACGAGGGCGCGGCGGCGGTCTTCTCGCTGCTCGCCCGCACCCCCTTCGCCGCCGAGACGCGCGAGACGCTGGA
>NZ_JBZSYN010000110.1:0-5777 GCF_058622915.1 Thermohalobaculum sp.
TCGCCGATTGCGTCGCGAGCAAGCTGCTCACCGGGGTTACGCCGCGCATCGAGGAAGCGATCCGCTTCGAGCCTGGACGACCGCAAGCCGGGTTGCCGCCGATCGATCTCTTCGGAAACCCGAACTATCGCGTCGATCCGCTGAGTGATGACGTGCTCACGCGGCTGATCGATCTGCGCGACGAGGCGAAGGCGAAAAAGGATCCCTCGCAGCAGGCGATCAAGATCGTTGCCAACTCCACGAGCTACGGGATCTTCATCGAGGTCAACCGCGATGACGCGCCCAAGCCGGAGCCGCTCGACGTGTACGGCCCGGACGGCAGGGGCAGGACCATCCCATCAACCGCGATCGAAGAGCCGGGGCGCTACTTCCACCCGCTGCTCGGCACGTTGATCACCGGTGCAGCACGGCTGATGTTGGCGCTCGCCGAGCGGCGCGCGGCGGACGAGGGGCTGGGCTGGGTATTCTGCGATACCGACAGCCTGGCGATGGCAAAGCGCGATCATTTGAGCCAAGCCGAATTCATCGCGCGGGCGCAGCGCGTCATCGCCTGGTTTGCCCCTCTCAACCCCTACCGAAAGCCTGGCTCGATCTTGAAGATCGAGGATGCGAACTATGGCGTCCACTCGGGCGAGCTCGAACCGCTCTATGCCTTCGCGATTTCGGCCAAGCGCTATGCGCTCTACAATCTGACCCCGGATGACATGCCCGTGCTGCGCAAGGCGTCCGCGCATGGCCTGGGCCATCTCAGGGCACCGTATTCAGCTGACGATCCACCGGACGGCGTGCCCGAGCCGACGATCCCGCTCGCAGAGATCGGCGTCGAGCGCTGGCAGCACGATCTCTGGATCAAGATCATCGAGGCGGCGCTTCGCGCCACGCCGAACCAGGTGCCGCTCGATTATCATCCTGCCCTTCAGCAGCCCTGCGTCAGCCGCTACGGCGCGACCAGCCCCAGGCTCCTGAAATGGGTCGATGCCTGGAACGAGGGCAGACCTTACGATGAGCAGATCAGGCCATTCGGGTTTCTCCTCTCGTTCATGCCGAGGATGGGCCTCTTCGCCGCTCCCGAGCCGCCACAAATCGCCGACCCGTCACGGCGCGGGCGGCCCAGGAAATGCCAGACGCCAAAACCCGTCGCTCCATTTGATCGGAGCCATCAGGTCGCGGTTCGGAACGCCCTCGACCGGGAGACGGGAAGGCCTGTTCACGCGGACGAGCTCAAGCCTTACGCCGAGGCCCTGGCGCAGTTCCATCTCAGCGCGGAGGATGAGTTTCTGAATGGTGATTTCTCCGACGTGGGCGAGACACGGCGGAGGCAGGTCGTTGCCGCAAATGTCGACCTGATCGGCAAAGAGGCGAACAAGGTTGGAGACAGCGGGGAGGTTGATCCGGCATCGCCTGCAGAAGTCTCTTTCGATTGACATCCAACCCATGCCTTCCTCCCTCCGGGTTTCGCACATGTGGCTGGTATGGACCCATTCTTGGGTAGCGCCTCATCAGAAACCCGCCGACGTTCAACGCGGATTCATCTCCAAGATCGGCTCCAGGGGGGCGTCATTCCCGGATACTGACTATGCTCCGGTCCCCATCGCCCCATTCAATCTTCATGCTAGATACCTGGTCGTCTATAAACTTGTCCAAAAGTGTTGTCCACGTCGCAAGAGGTAAATCGATCAGGCGTTTATAATTATTGCGCGCCGATGCCACAAAACAACCGCTCACTTGACTCTCATCTTCGTTCACATAGAACTCGAGTGTAAGAGAGTGCATAATCTCGGAGGCAAGATTCTTGGGAGAAAAGGACTTTCGCTTTGGGTTTTCCATATCGTATTCTTTTAGAATATCATCCGCCCCTTTGAAATGCATTAACTTTTGAGGCCCTCCGATCTTGGATTCGAAGGTCTCGAGAGATATGGACGACCGTTCTAACTTCGTCGTGATTTTATAGCTTTCGATAAGTCGGCGCACAGTAAGGGCGGAATAGAAAATCGATCTTTCTAGCCGGAAGTTTGACTCTCCACCCCACCGGTCCTCATTCCAATTCTCGGCCGACCTGGGCGACCAAGCTCTCATCTCTCCTACAAGATTGATGAGTTCCCGTTTCCAGAACCAGCTTTCATAGATCATTGTAAGAGCCCAAATCGAGAACACCGACATTTTTACGGCAGTCAATCATGTCAGGCAAGGGTAGTAACGGCGGCATCAGTAGGATAGTCGATGCGAAAACCAACCGGGTGAAGCCCGCCCTCGGCAGGCGCTGCCAAACGGGCGTTGCGGACTCGCCGTCACTGAGCCCCTCCTGGGCGCCTCCCGTGACGGCTTCAGCCTCTGGGCACGGTCGAGCAACACGGCATTCAAGACCGGTACGCACATAAAGACATCGGGCCACCAACGAACCGACGTTCCACAACAATCCCGAGAGTTATCCCGCGCGGCGCGGCCTGGCATGAACATCACAGCAAGACGTCGTCCGGGGGGCTTGGCTCGGGAGACCCAAAGATGGAGACCATTCGGCGTCACCTGATCGCCCTGGCCGATTTTATGAAGATGATCGCAAATACCTTGGCGGATTGGCGCAAGTGGTGAGGCCAATCCACGGACAGAGGCTCAAGTGGGGTTTGGGGAATTGGATCGCAAGATTGGGCAATGAGGCGGGCTTGAAGGCGGAGAAGCGGTCTTTCATTGCGCAAGCGAAGTACCAATATTGCAAAGGAAGAAGCTGCCATCGAATTCCGACAAATGTGCGAATGCTTAAGGAAGCGGGATAATCTGATGAAACGCGGGGCGTGAGTCTCGCCCGCTCGCCACATTCTTGGCTATGTGTCGGGGTTCTCTTGCTATAGAACTTGGGCAAGCGATTAAGTCGCAACCCCTCGAATTGCACCTTCACACATTCCAAAAGGCCTGTCTTGAACAACGATCCCATCCAACTCGACCCAGATGCACCCATCGCCAAGGCGGAGGAAGATAGATTCGCCTTTTCGCCGTTCGCCGAAGGACTCGCGCGGATAGTAGCTGCCTATGACCGTTCCAACAGCTTCACGATTGGTATTTGTGGTCCGTGGGGGTCGGGAAAAACGAGCCTGATCAACCTCATGACCGAGACCTTGAAGGCGGAGATGTTGGAAGGTGATCACAATGCACATGCGGTGATCCTGCCCTACTCACCTTGGCTCGTCGGAAATAGAGACGCGCTATTGCGAGGGTTGTTGCCCGCTGTCGCCGATGGCATTCGGCAGCGTGTCCCGAGGAGTAAGCGTTCACATGACCTCAAGAATGCAATCAGAACGCTCGATCAGTACGGAAGAGCCATCAAAGGTGTTGAGACAGGCCTGACTGTTGGGGTGGCCACAGCCACCGCTTTCGGGATTGCGATTTCACCCTGGCTTGCTCCAATCGCAGCGGCAATCGGTGGGGTGGGGCGCATGCTCGGTTTGGTTGCCGCGAAGCCCGCGACGTTGGACGAACTTCGTGATGCTGCTCAGGCGGCACTGAAGAAAGCTAAAGTAAGAGTGCTAATAGTCATTGATGATCTCGACAGGCTTGATCCCGCCGAGGTTGTCGAGATGGCCCGGCTTATTCGCTCCACGCTCGACCTCCCTCACGTTACTTTTTTGGTGGCTTATGATAGGCAGCAGTGACTGACGTCAGCACCTACCGGAACGATATGAGGGTTTGAGCAACGGAGGATTTCTGGTTCATCGGAGCCATCAAGGAGCGAAGATGAACAAGAAATCCGGAACATCGAAGGATGCCGCTGACAAGCTGGTCAGAGGCATCAAGCGCAAGACCCGCAAACACTACTCGGCCGAGGAGAAGATCCGCATTGTGCTGGCTGGCCTGCGCGGTGAGGAGAGCATAGCGGCGCTGTGCCGCCGCGAGGGCATTGCCGAGAGCCTGTACTACAGCTGGTCGAAGGAGTTCCTCGAGGCCGGCAAGCAGCGGTTGGCCGGTGACACGGCGCGCCAAGCCACGGTGCCGGAGGTCAAGGAGCTGCGCTCGGAGGCCACGGCCCTCAAGGAGGTGGTTGCGGAACTCACCCTGGAGAACCGGCTGCTCAAAAAAAGCATGGTCGGGAGTGGGGAGGACGAGGGATGAGATATCCCGCCTCCGAGAAGCTCGAGATCATCCGCACGGTGGAAGCCTCGCACCTGCCTGTGAAGCGAACGCTGGCGATGCTCGGCATCCCGAGCAGCACGTACTACGACTGGTACGCCCGCTGGGTGGACGACGGCATCGAAGCCCTGGCGGACCGTCCCCCGCAGCCGCGGTCAGTCTGGAACCGCATCCCGGACGAGATCCGCGAGGACTTTGTCGCGTTCGCGCTGGAGCACGAGGACCTGACGCCGCGGGAACTGGCGGTCAAATATACTGATGAGAAAAGGTACTTTGTCTCGGAATCCTCGGCTTACCGCATCCTCAAGGCTGAAGACCTGATCACGGCGCCGGCCCATGTCGTGATCCGTGCTGCCGACGAGTTCAGCGACAAGACCAGCCGGCCGAACGAGCTCTGGCAGACCGACTTCACTTATCTCAAGGTCATCGGCTGGGGATGGTTCTATCTCTCGACGATCCTCGACGACTACAGCCGTTACATCATCGCCTGGAAGCTCTGCACCACGATGAAGGCCAGCGACGTGACAGACACGCTCGATCTGGCACTGCAAGCTTCCGGCTGTGACCAGGCGACCGTCGTGCGCAAGCCGAGGCTGCTCAGCGACAACGGCTCATCCTACGTTGCAGCCGATCTCGCTGCTTACCTCGAGGCCAGGAGTATGGGGCATGTTCGCGGCGCCCCGCATCATCCGCAAACCCAAGGCAAGATCGAGCGGTGGCATCAGACCCTGAAGAACCGCGTCCTGTTGGAAAACTACTTCCTGCCCGGCGACCTCGAGCGGCAGCTCGCGGCATTCGTCGATCACTACAACAACCGCCGCTATCACGAGAGCCTCGGCAACCTGACGCCGGCCGATGTCTACCACCGCCGAGGTGCGCAGATCCTGAAAATGAGAGAGGAGATCAAGAAACAGACAATCCGGAAACGACGCTTGCAGCACCAATCCGCCGCCGCCTAACCTGAAACAGAAAACGAACCAGAGCCTCCGTTACCAAAGCCCCAAAGCTCCCCGGAAAACTTTGACGACGGACAGCCTACGGCGTCCTGGAAGGCCACATTCGAATCGGTGTCTTTGCCAGCGGGCATGATCCCGCCGAGGGCATCATGCACAACCGCATCAAGCCCGAGCGGCATTCCTTCGTGTTCGACCTGATGGAACCGCTGAGGCCCGTGGTCGATCGCGCGGTTCTGCAGCTGATCGACCAGGAGAGGTTTTCGGGAGCGGATTTCGTGGTGCAGACGAACGGGGTGTGTCGGCTCAATCCGGAGCTTGCTCGGCGGGTGGTGCAGGAGGTGGGGTTGCGGCTGCGGGAGGCCGGTTAGGGTCGAAATGCGGACATTCTAACGGGCCATGCGGGGTGTCGGCTCTGTGCCAAGGGGGACGCAGGGTGTGAGATCGGCAGCGGCGGCTGCGCGGACAATTCCGCCCTTTGCCAATACAAGGTGAACGGCCATTCTCGGCCCCTACCTCCCATTCAACCGCTACCAGCTATGCTGCGACGCGCCTACTCAGAGTCCGACTCGAAACTCATTTTGCGCGGGCCAGGCGGCGGGTTAACAGCATGACGGAGGCGGCGTAGAGGAAGGCTTCGGCGGAGGCGATCGTGGCCTCGAAGTCCTTTCCCAGCCGCCGGTTTCGGCCGATCCAGGCAAAGAA